>JAHJRD010000094.1 GCA_018830945.1 Nanobdellota archaeon
ACCCTTCTTTGTAACTCTGCCTGAATTGCAATTCGGGCAGATAATTCCTTTCTTATTTTTTCCCATATAAATACCTCCTTTGGATTAGAAATAGATAAGACTATCTAATATTTAAAGATGACGATTATTTATCAATACCCCCTCGCAGAAAGCTTTATAAACCCCTCCCAATATCCAATAAAGAATGGTTCGCGAGACACAGTTGAAGTGAACCTTTGAACGGAGTGAAAATGGAAATCAATGTCCTTGAATACAAGAAGAACAGGCTCAAGTTTGAGCTTATAGGCCGGACTCACACTCTTGCTAATGTGCTTTCAAAAGAGCTGTGGAATGACAAAGACATCGCAGTTGCAGGCTACACACTGGCGCACCCAATGACAGGCAATGCAACATTGGTTGTTGAGACAAACAAAGGCGACCCAAAGAAAGCATTAAGGGATGCAATCACAAGGCTCAAGAAAAAGAACAAGGAATTTCTTACTTTAATCAAAAGCCTGAAATGAAATTATCAATAAAGCAGGGAGAAGAGCTTGTAAAAGTAGCAAGAACTTCTATTAAAGGCAAACAAGTCACATTAAAAGGTTATGAAGAAAATCAGGGCGTGTTTGTCACGCTGCATTCATATCCTTCAATGAATCTTAGGGGATGCATAGGGTTTCCAGAGCCGATAATGCCTTTGAACAAGGCTGTTATTGAAGCTGCAAAAGCAGCTGCTTTCTACGATACAAGGTTTCCTCCATTGGATTTGAAAGAGAAATACATTGTTGAAATATCAGTGCTTTCAGTGCCTGAGGAGATCAAAGTAAAGGAGCCATCTGAACTCTTGAAGAAAGTTAAGATTGGAGAAGACGGATTAATAATAAGGTGTGAACATTCCAGCGGCCTTTTACTGCCGCAAGTATTCCCTGAGTGGAATGCAACCCCTGAAACAGCTTTGGAAATGACCTGCGAAAAAGCAGGCTTGCCAAACGATTTTTGGAAAACAGGCAAATGCAAATTCTTCAAGTTTCAGGCGCAGATATTCAGGGAAGAAGAGCCGAAAGGGAAAGTTGTTGAGGCATAAAGTATAAAAACCAACCAGCTCAATAAACAACTATGGGTTACAAAAAAGCTAAGAACTGGAAAGGCCTCCTGCACAACATCTGGTTTTTCATATGGGAAGACGACAGCCTTGAATCATGGGTAGTTAATATTATCCTTACCCTGCTTATTGTGAAATTTGTCGTCTATCCATTATTAGGATTAATTCTTTCAACTTCCTATCCTGTTGTTGCTGTTGTCTCAGGCAGCATGGAGCATAACGGATTAAGCTTTGGCAGCTGGTGGGAAGAGAACAAAAACTGGTATGAAGATAACGGCTTTACAAAAGAAACATTAGAAAACTCAAAGCTTAAAGGCGGTTTCAACAAAGGAGACATAATAGTATTAAAAGGCGCAAAGCCTGAGAAAGTCACTCCCGGGGATATTATCGTGTATACAACCGACAGATATAAATACCCCATCATACATCGTGTAACTAAGATAACAGGCGCAGCTGTGTTTGAGACAAAAGGGGACAATAACCCAAACCCTGATCCTTCGCCTGTAAATAAGGAACAGATTGTCGGCAAGGCTGTTTTCAGGATACCCTGGCTTGGCTGGCTGAAAATATTGTTTACTTCATTAATAGGAGGTTAACGAAACTTGCGTTTCGAAGCCCCCTTTCGTAAAACTCGAGGAGGCTAATACAATGATGTTTTGTCCAAAATGCGGAAGCATACTGGCGCCGAAAGATGTTGCCAAGAAAAAGAAGCTAGGCTGTTTGAGATGCAACTATGTTGCAAAGGAAAGGCCTAATGTCAAGCTGCAGGAAACAGTTGAAAAAGCAAAGAAAGTGCAGGTTATTGAAGAAGACCCCATGAAGTCTTATCCAAAGACAAAGGAAGAATGCCCCAAGTGCTCAAACAGGGAAGCATATTTCTGGACAGTGCAGACAAGAGCCGGCGATGAAGCAGAGACAAGGTTCTTTGAGTGCACTAAGTGCCGCCATAGGTGGCGGGAATATAGCTGATTCTTTTGTTTACTTTATTCTTTTAATTGCTTTTATTATTCAAAAGTATTATATACTAGATATTATGACAAAATAGTAATAATTTCAGGTAAAAATGACAAATACACGTGAATTTACGGATTACTGCATTGCACAAAGCACTTGCATGGAAGAAGGCAAGCCAAGGATGGAGCTTAGTGGCATAGCTGCCGGGCGATTCGCGGAATTAACAGATGCCTGCGCAAAAAGAGAAAAAGCAGTTGTCGGCGTGGTAAGGCACTGGGATGCTTCCAAGGATGAGCTTCTTGCATTTTACCAGAGAATGCAAAGGCTGCAGCGTGTTATGCCTGAATTGGTTGGCGTAATATTTCCTGTCAATGATGATGCAGACAAAAGCCACCAAACAAGCAGGAATCTTGATGACTTGATACAGGGCAAGCAAATACAAAGCCTTATTGTGCCTGTGCGCATACAGAACTATTCATGGACAGCGGGGTTAAATGGCCCTGCAGCGCTCCTTTATCATGGACTTAAAATGCAGGGCAGGGGAATTGACGGCATTTCCTGCTTTAACCAGTCTTTCCATGTTGCTTTTGAAGACGAAGAATTAAAGAAGCTTGCGGAGAAGCATGCGGAAAGCTCCTTTGTTCTGCCGGTAAAGACTGACAGAGCAAGAAAGCCGCAGATAAATGTATATGATGTTATCAATGTATTATGCGGGCGAGCGCCGATTTCCATAGAAATGATGTATGCCGTGAGAAATACCTGTATGATTCTTCCTTTGCCAGAGATGGTACATCTGAATGGATACAATGCATATTGCAATGCTATTGGAGGGAATGAAGACCATGAATTTATGGCAAGGCTTGTGTTTGATGCCGTAAGGCAGAAGGATTATACCAAGGTAAGAGAGATACTCTCCTTTATTGAAGAGCCTATATATTATTCAGATTCTGCTTGGGATTCTCTTTCTGAGAGCAAACAAAATTCAAAGCTGGCAATGGAATTAACAGCAGAAAAAAAGATTGCAGAAAGGCTTGCATTGTTAAATCAAACTCAATCTTATGAAACGCCTTTGGCAGAAAGGGACTTTAGATTTGAACAATAGCTGATAAGGAGAAATATTTCCAAGCGGCTTTTTTTCGCCGCAGCGCATAACTCAAAAAGAGAAATGCTTATATATACCTAATCTATTACATTCTTGAAATGGGGTGGTTCTCTAAGAAAAAGGCATCTGCTGCGCCAGAAAGGAAACTAATCCTTAAGACATTTACAATCGAGGATGAAGCTGATGTAATGGATGCTGTTAACCATGTAAGGCTCGGCACGACAATAGCTTTTATCAAGATAAAAAGCAATGTGATTGTCAGGGACGCGTTAAAATCCATGAAAGAAGCATGCTCTGAGATGAAAGGGGAGATAGTGGGCCTGCCTGACGGCTGGTACATTGCAGCGCCGCCTGATGTTCAGATAGTGAAGAAAAGCGTTAATGCAGGCAAGCAGGTTGCTGAGGCAATAATCTCGCAAGAGCACGAAGATAATCTGAAATCATCACACAACCATCTTAGAGACAAGCTTATTATTGTTGATGAGTTTGACACGCTGTGAACTACCCTGACCTAACACCTTGTGTTGAGGTTAGGGCTTCCTGCGAGTAGCTTGCTACTGCAAGCCCTGTTTGTCGCAGATTGCCAGCAAACTGCTGATAGGCTGTCCACAAGCCATTCTGTGATAGGTAACGAGCCATTATATTTATTGCAGAGTTCTTGTCCCTGTCAATCTTGTTACCACAATCACACTCATATTCTCTGTTTTTGAGAGGCATATCTTGTTCTTTACCGCAAACACAGCATTTCTTGGAAGTGCCCCTCTCGTTGATTTCCACTACTCTCTTGCCTGCAAGCTTTGCCTTATAGGTCAGAAATCCGACAAATCTTCCAAGGAGTCCCGAATTATGAACAGACCTGTGCAAGCCTTTTTTGTATTTTTCTTTCGCTCGAAAATCTCGCAGATTTTCGGCGCCCCGAAAACGCAGCGTTTTCGCGGGCTTGCACATCTCTTTCGGAGATAAATCTCCGACTATAATTGTATTTGCCTTAGTATTGTTTATAATCTTTCTTGACATTTTATGCTGAAAGTCTTTCATTTGGTTTGCAGACTTTCTTTTGC
>JAHJRD010000095.1 GCA_018830945.1 Nanobdellota archaeon
GCTGAGCACCGCAGCGAGCGTAGCGAGCGAGGAGCGGAAGAGTCGCCACCTTTGTCGTTGATGCATTTGGTTTTACCTTTTGTTTATTATTTGCTCTTTTCGTTCTTGCTTTTTTGCTGAGGTGGCGATTGTGCATAACGATGTTAGGCACCCGAGCCGGGAGCGAAGCCGAGGCGGAGCGAAGCGGAGCCATCTGGCGAGCTCACCGGTGCGAGGCTCGAGGTAGCGAGCCGCAGCGAGCGACCTCTGAGGAGTTTTGGGTTTAGGCCAACCCCTTATCAATCTCTAGAATGTATTAATAGGTATTTATGTTTACTTTTAAGCGTCATAGGAATTCCAGCTAATTCTCCTAGCTTTTTGATATTAGAATTGTTCATATTCTTCTTTCTAATAAAAAAGACCTCGATATCGTATCTATCTTTAATGAATCTTTTCTTCCTATAAGCAAGATTTAATTTATCATTTGGAAAAGGTTTTCCAGTAGGCTCTTTATCAAGCCATTTAGGAATTTTATAATCATCTTCGATAAAAATAATAAAATCAAAATCAGAGAATAAACTTCCCCTAAATCCGGGTGGTTCATATGCTCCAAAAGTATTTTTTAAAGAGGAACCTATTAATACTATTTTAATGATTTTGTTATTTGGTAAAAACTTTGCTTTTAACTTGTTAATGGCTTGATTCCTAAGAGAATCTATTATTCTCTTAGAGAAAACCTTTTTTTTAGGTCTTTTTTTAAGATGCTCTTCCATATCATTATATAAACAATTCAGACTTGATAAAAGTTTCTACGGGGTTGGCCGTTTTAAACCCAAAATTGTGCCTAACGACTGTTATGCACCCTGCCCCCCGAACGAAGCCGAGGCGAGCGGAGCGAGCCATCTGGCGAGTTCAGGGCTGGGCAGGTCGAGCACCGCAGCCCCGCAGGGCGAGGAGCGGAGAAGTTGAACGCAAAATCCGTGAACGAGGGCGGAGCCCACTTATGAGGAGGCTGACGAGGGGAAGGAAGATGAAAATTGCTCTACCCAAAGGTTTATATATTAGTTATATCTACTAAATAGTAACAAAATAAGGGTTAAATGGTTCCCGAAAAACCAAGGGGGGTAAACAAAATGACAGACACAGAAGATGAGAGATTTGTAAACTTTGGAAACGTGGACGGCTACCAGATATGGTGCGGGAAATTAGATTATGCATTCAACATTGACAGAGAAGTTGACAGATGGCATCAAGACATGAAATATAATTCTGCACTTGCAGAAGTCAACAGACAAGTTGCAGATGAATTATGGAACGCATGGCACAACACGAAGGGCTTTTAGGAGGTAAATAAAATGAATAAATTAGGACTTGTAGGTACAGTTTTGACATTAGGTTTAACTGGTGTCAGTTGTGATAAAGCAGAACAAAAGCAACCCGCATTATATGCACAAGAAACACCCGGACCTTATTGTGACCCAGTGGAATTAAGAATAGCTACAGACAATGAGAATAGCCTTGCAACATTTTCTAATATTGGAGAAATGCAGGCACTTTTTTGTGAGCTTCCTACTGGGAGTTATGAATTAATATTGGTTTTCCCAGATAAGAGTGGAACGCGAATAGAAATGACTCCTTCTGTGGTAAGATAATCTTTTCCCTTCCCCTTTTTGATTTAGGATTTTCGTTCAATTGTGCATAACAGTCTATATGCGATGAGCAAAGGGAAAGGCAGCTTTGACGACGGGCGGCTGGAAAGGGCTTTCAGCATATCCGGAAATTTTGTTGTCATTCTCTGGTTTTTCCGTGATTTTTTCAGCTGTTCTATTGGCTTTTCCGGAATCCGCGGAAAAACATGCGATTTTTTTAAGAAAGGCTTTTAAAGGCAATGCTTATTCTGCGGCTCATGCAAAATCAAAGCAAGAGCACAGAAACACTTATATATCAATTGATATATGCTAATCCTATGGCACAAAAGCAAAGTTCCATGTTTGTAAGGTCCCCTACGCTGGAGACTGTGCTTATGGTAGAAAAATCAATAGAAAAGCACAGCGGAGAATTTAACAGGACTGAAGTATGGAAAAGCTTGCCTAGGAAGGTGATGTGGCAGACATACCTGGTTATTCTTGATTATCTTGAAAGCATAAACAAGATTGCTTTTGATAAAGAAAGCAAGGTTGCTTATATCTGGAACCCTGAATTAGCTAAAATGCTAAGGAAGAGGAAGGAGATAAAAGTTTAAGGGGCCTTTTATGGACGTAATCTACAACATGCACAGGGAAATGCTGAGAAGGGGCATGAGCAATAAGACAATCCTCACTTATATGCAGTGCGTCAGGCAGTTCATGAAGTTCTGCTCAAAGGAGCTGATGAGGGTTACGAACAAGGACATAACTGATTACCTTGGCATGCTTGTTGACAGGAATTCTTCTGGAAGCACATTGAATGTTCACATGAATGCATTGAAGTTTCTAATGCAGGAGGTTTTGCATAAGAGAGTGATGCTTAGGATGAAATTTTCAAGAGTGCCTAAGCAATTGCCTGTTTTTTTGACTAAAGATGAGGTTTTAAGATTGTTTAATGCTGTTCATAATGAAAAGCACCCGCTTATCCTTGAATTATTGTATTCAGCAGGCTTAAGAGTGGGCGAGGCTGTGAAGCTAAAGCCAATGGATTTTGATTTTGCAAGGAATATCGGCTGGATAAGGAAAGGCAAAGGCAACAAGGACAGGCCTTTTATAATTGCAAGATGCCTGCATGAAAAATTAAAAAAAGCTGCTTTTGAGGCAAATGAAAGCTGGATTTTTCAGGGAAGAAGAGGAAGGCATCTTAATGTAAGAAGTGTGCAGGAGATTGTAAAGCAGGCTGCCAAAAAAGCAGGCGTCAATAAGAAGATACATCCGCACTCATTAAGGCATTCATTTGCAACGCATTTGATTGAAAACGGCTATGATGTTGCAGCTGTCCAGCCATTGATGGGGCACAGCAGCGCAGAAACCACACTTGTTTATGTTCACATGGCTTCTCCTGCAATGCTTTCAGTGAAAAGCCCGTATGATGAATTGCAGAAACTATGAATCATATTAGCCGCCTTTTCTCCCTTCTCAAAACATAAGTTTTTAATAGAAACGTTTAAAAAGGGAAGGGCTTTATCCTTTTATACCTGCTGGCATTGGCATTTATACGATTTCAGCAGGGATATCCAAGAAACATAACACTTGCTGTTGTATAAATTTTATGTTTTCTTGGTATAAATCCAATAACAGGGAGATTATACTATGGCAGAAGAAAAACAAGTAGACAAGATACAGAGGCTTGTAGGCCAGATAGAGCATATAAGGAACATCGGAATTGCAGCTCATATTGACCACGGAAAATGCATTAAAGCCGGCAGCAGGCTTATCACAGCAGATGGCATGGTTCTTACCGCTGAAAAATTATATTCACTGGCAAAAGAGAAAGGGGCTTTATTTGAAGAAAGTGAAGAGCAGACAATATATGATACTACAGCATTGGGATTAAAGGCATTCTCCTTAAACAAGGAAACCGGGGAATTAGAAAAAAAGCCAGTAGCGCTGGCATGGAAGCTGGACGGAGGGAAGCTTATTAAAGTAAAGCTGAGGAACGGCTTTGAAATCAGTACAACGCCAGAGCATAAATATATTGCACTTAAAGATAATGATTTTAAGGAAGTAATGGCTGGTGATTTGAAGATAGGCAACAGGATTGTATGCCCAAGAGAGATGGATATAAATGAAAACCAAAATCTCAAAGAATCTTTTTTGAAGAAGCTTGCTCAAAAGGATTTCTATGTTGTGCTTAAGAAAGAACAGGGAAATGCACTGAAAAAGGCAATCTTATCGCATGGGCTGGGAGAAGTGCATAAAAGGATACACTCAAAAATTAAGCTAAAATCTTTCTATCATGGAGCATGGAAAAACAGATATCATATTAGGGATGCACTTGCGCTTTCAGATATGTTTGGCGTGAGCCATGAGGGGCTTTATGATAACATTGAATCGGTAAACTATAGGAATGGCGCAAAAGAAGGTAAAAGCTCATTGAATATGCGTCTGCCTTCTGACTTCAAAAGCTTTTTTTATCTTGCAGGCTTGATGTTTGGGGATGGCTCTGAAAAGAAATTTGTTGTAGGCAAGGATGAACTTGGAGCATATTTCGCTGAAATCTGCAAGAGTTTGGGCATCAATGTCACTTACAGGAATTATGCAGGCAGAACGCCGGAAATTGTTGCAAGCCATACTCTTCTGCAGGTCCTGAATACATTTTTTGGGTATCCTTTAAGGAAAAAAAGCCATACTATTACAGTGCCTGATATTGTACTCAACGCGCCAAAAGAGTGCGCAGCGGCATTTGTGAGGGGGTATTTTGACACTGACGGCGGTATTGAAAAGGCAAGAAAAGCAGTAAGCATTACTTCTGCAAGCAAAACTATGATAGATACTTTACAATTTCTTCTTTTAAGATTTGGATGCGCTAGCATAAAGGCAGAGGGCAAGTATAGCACATTATATATCAGCGGAAATTCATTAAGAAGCTTCAGGGATAAGATTGGATTCGCATTAAAGTATAAGGCAGAAGCTCTTGAGCAGGTTTGCATGAATATCACTGGAAGCCTTGTTGCAGACACATTGCCTCTTGAAGCGGCAGAGGAAACAGGAGTTTATATGCAGGTTAATGCAGGCAAAGGCATTACAGTAAACAGGCTTCAGACAGCTATGGCGACAGCATCATTAAAGCTTCAGAAATTAATGAAGGGTAACCTTTGCTTTATAGAAGTTGTTGAGCTTAAAGAGGACTATGCAGATGTGGTATATGACTTTACAATACCTGACAACCATAATTTTATTGCAGAAGGCATGGTTATCCACAATACAACATTCTCAGACAACCTGCTGTCAGGAGCAGGAATGCTTTCAGGGGAGCTTGCTGGAAAAGCATGCGCGCTGGATTTTCATGCAGATGAAAAAGAAAGAGGCATTACAATTGACTCTGCCTCTGTTTCAATGGTTCACACTTTTGACAATGAAGAATATCTTATCAACCTCATAGACACCCCTGGCCACATTGACTTTGGCGGAGATGTTACAAGGGCAATGAGGGCTGTTGACGGCGCTATTGTCTTGTGCTGCGCAGTTGAAGGCATCATGCCGCAGACAGAGACAGTGTTAAGGCAGGCTTTGAGGGAAAGGGTAAAGCCGGTTCTCTTCATTAACAAGGTTGACAGGCTAATCAAGGAAGTGAAACTAACGCCAGAGGCAATGCAGCAGAAGTTTGTAAACATAATCGCAGAAGTTAACAGGCTGATTGAGCAGATAGCGCCTGAAGAATACAAGCAAAAATGGAAAGTGAAGGTTGAAGACGGCTCAGTCGCATTTGGCTCGGCATTCCATAACTGGGCATTGAATTTTCCATACATGCAGAAGTCAGGAATAAAGTTCAAGGATGTAATTGACGCATACTCTGTTGAAAACGGCTGGAAAGAGCTTGCAAAAAAAGCCCCTATCCACCAGATAGTGCTGAACATGGTTGTAAGGCACCACCCTAACCCAAAGCAGGCGCAGGGATACAGGGTTCCAAAATTATGGCACGGTGATTTGGACTCGCCATTAGGCCAGGCATTAATCAACTGCGACAGGAACGGGCCTGTTGCTTTTGTCGTTACAAAGATAGTCATTGACAAGCATGCAGGGGAGATAGCGGCAGGCAGGCTGTTCTCAGGAACAGTGTCAACAGGAACAGAAGTTTACCTTAACATGGCAAAGAAAACAGTCAGGCTGCAGCAGGTTTCTGTTTACAAAGGCGCGCAAAGGGTTACTTTGGAGGAAATCCCCTGCGGAAATATCATAGGCCTTGTCGGATTAAAAGGAGTATTCACAGGCGAGACAGTATCGTCAGAGCAGATGGAGCCTTTTGAGGCAATCAAGCACATATTTGAGCCTGTCATTACAAAATCAATCAGGCCAAAGAACGCAGCAGACCTTCCAAAGCTGGTTGAAGTGTTAAAGGCAGTTGGCAAGGAAGATCCCACTGTGAAGGTTGAAATCAATGAGGAAACAGGTGAAAATCTTATCAGCGGCATGGGCGAGCTGCATCTTGAAATCATAGAAAACAGGATGACTACTGAGCGCGGAATGAATGTCATAACTTCCACTCCGATTGTTGTTTACCGTGAGACAGTGCAGAAGCCGTCAGGTGAGTTTGAGGGAAAAACACCTAACAAGCACAACAGGCTTTACTTTATTGTTGAGCCTATTGAAGACAATATATCCGAGGCAATCAAGGCAGGCGAGATTCCTGAAATGAGATTAAGGAAAAAGGACACTGCAATCTTTGAAAAGTTTGTGCAATTAGGGTATACTGCAAAAGATTCGAAAAATGTTTCTGAAGTATACAAAGGCAATATGCTTGTTGACGACACAAGGGGCATTGTCCAGATTGGCGAAATAATCGGGCTTGTGCAGGACGGTTTTGAGCAGGTTTGCGATGCAGGCGGGCTTGCAGCAGAGCCGTGCACAAAGATGAAAGTAAGATTAATGGATTGTAAATTGCATGAAGATGCAATACACAGGGGGCCTGCGCAGATGTACCCTGCTGTAAGGGACGGCATAAGGGACTGCATTTTGGATGCAAAGGCAATATTGCTTGAGCCTATACAGATAATGCAGATTGAATGCCCTGCAGAGTACATGGGGGATATTTCAAAGCTCATACAGAACAAGCGAGGGCAATTGTTGTCAATGGACCAGCAGGGCGAGCATTTGATAGTAAAAGCAGCCATGCCTGTTGCTGAATTGTTCGGCTGGAGCTCGGAATTGAGAAGCGCAACTTCAGGAAGAGGCTCAAGCTCAATCCAGGACCAGAGGTTTGACAAGCTGCCTGAGTCTCTGCAGCTGAAAGTTATAAATTCAATAAGGCAGAGAAAAGGAATGGCTGCTTTGAAATAGATCTCTTTTTCGAGCAGCTAAGCAAAGCGCACGCTGCTCAGCGGAGGCCGACGGGGTACTGTCGGGCACGAGAAAGGGAATGGCTGCATTGAGGTAAAAATCTTTTTTTCTTTAGAAAGGCCGCCGCGCTTTTGTAACTATAAGCTTGTATAATAAATGAAAAGTGAAGCTCCCATTCGGAGCAGAGCTCCGGGGCATCTGCGGAATTAACCCTTAGACGCAAGAGATTCCTGGCTCATTGACGAAAGCAATCTTTCATCTCCCCAAGCGTTACTTCCCGCACTTCCTGCGGTAGCGCCATCA
>JAHJRD010000096.1 GCA_018830945.1 Nanobdellota archaeon
CTTCTTTGTAACTCTGCCTGAATTGCAATTCGGGCAGATAATTCCTTTCTTATTTTTTCCCATATAAATACCTCCTTTGGATTAGAAATAGATAAGACTATCTAATATTTAAAGATGACGATTATTTATCAATACCCTGCTAAAAAACGCGTGTTTTTTCAGAGAGATTGGAAATCCACACAAGCAAACTGAAAAAATAAAAATAAAAACTAAAGAAAAGCAAAGAATTTACAATAATGCCGGAAGCGGCTTTTGGTTATCCTCGGGAAAGCCATCTTATGCAGAACTAAAGCTAAGCTAATTCACCATATACTTTATAAATCTCAAATTACTCTTCTTTTGCATGGTCTGCAAGCAAAGTGAGCGGACCATCGAATGAACGACGCAAGGAGTGAATGAGAATGGCAAATGAACTAAAATCAGTAAGGAAAAAGTACCATGAAGGCGAGTGCGAGGAGTGCGGCGCATACAGCAGATTATATGATGTTGACGGCAAGCTTCTGTGCGAGGAATGCAAGGAAGAGGGCTACGGCGTAACTGAAAAGGAAGCTGAAGAGGAAACGGATTAGCCAGCTGCCTGGAACAAAGCAAAAATGGGAAAAGAACGCAAAAACCCTGTAAAAATATTCAAGAACCTTTTAATCAAGAAGGCAGGAATAATTGACTTTGACGGAATGTTTGCCATGATTCCTGACTGGGCAAGGCAGTACCATTATGACTGCATTGAGAAAAAGCACACTGAGAAGTCAGGGCCGACAGGAACTTACATTGAGTCAATATGGCTGCTTGAAAGGAAAGTGACATATTACATTAAATTCCTCATAGAGCTTGAGTTTGTGATAAGGGACATGAATACTGTTGTTGTTGAAGAGCCCGACGGCACAAAAAAGAAACGCAATGAGGGAAGGTTTGAGATTGTTTTCAGTTCAAAGATGCAGAAGAATTATCTTAAGAATTTCAGCGAGAAAAAAGGGGAGTTTTCTGATTTTTTAAGGGTTATTTATGAGAAGTATATTGGGAAATTAAGATTGAAAAGCTATGAAGACAAGCTTGAGGATGAGAGCAGGGATTTGCTTGATGAGTTGAAGGAGAGGATAGATTAGCTGTTTTTAGTAAAAAGGAGCGGCCTCCGGCGTGAGGTTATGAAGTTTCTTCAATTCTTTTTCTTTCGCAAGAAAGCTCTTGCTTAAGCTTTTCCTCGTCAGGCAGGCAGAACCTGTATTTTGAGGCGAATATTCTCTTGCTCTTTTCAAGCAGAGTATATTTGGCCATTGCCTCGTTTTTTCTTGAACAGAGTATAATCCCTATTGTGGGGTTATCCCCTTTCTGCTTTTTCTCTTTCTCAAAATACCTTACATAAAAATCCATCTGGCCAATGTCTTTATGCGTTAGTTTGCCTACTTTCAAGTCAATAAGCACAAAGCACTTCAGGATATAATTGTAAAAAACCAAGTCAACGTAATAATGCTCCCCGTCAACTGTTATCCTGTGCTGCCTTTCAACAAATGAAAATCCCTTTCCAAGCTCAAGCAATAGCTCTTTTGATTTTTCAATCAATGCTTTTTCAATATCTTTCTCATGGACTGCCTTGTTTTCCTTCAGATTAAGGAATTCAAGCACATAAGGGTCTTTTATAACATCTTCAGGCTTTTGTATGAGCTGCCCTTTCTTGCTTAGTTCCATGACTTTTTTCTTGCCCTTGCTTAAGGCAAGGCGCTCAAATAATAAGGAATCAATCTGCCTTTCAAGCTCCCTTGTGTTCCATCTGCTGTTTATGCATTCTATTGTGTAAAAATCCCTTGCCTGCTTATTTTCTACATGAAGAAGGGTCCTGTAATGAGTCCAGCTTAATTCTCCACGCAGCGCGTGGAATTTTGGGAATGAAGTGAAGAATTGGCGCATATAAAACAAGTTTGATTGCCCAAATCCCTGCCCATAATCCTTTGTAAGCCTTGTTGAAAGCTGCTTAATCAGGTAAGCGCCGTAATCCGCCCTTTTCTTCCCTTTCTGCTCCTCCTCAACAATAATCCTTCCTATGTTCCAGTATGCTGCAACCATTATGAAATTGACAGCCCTGTAGGTTGTGTTCCTTGCTTTTTCTATTATTTGTTTTATGCTTTCATATGTGTTGGATATGCCTGAAGTTGGATGCTTATTGCTTTGTTTTTTCATCGGCAGAACTGGCTATTGCCTGCTCTTCATAAAGCACTCGAAAAAGCATGGCTTTTTCGGTGCCCAGAGAACCGAAGGTTCTCTCGGGCTTTCTATGAAAAAAGGCGCGTTTTTTCATGAAAATTGTAAAAATGAATTGCTTTGGCGGAAAAAAGCCAATGAAAATGCGCAAAAGCAAAATATTTCCAATACAGACGGAAAGCGCTTTTGTTTTCCCGTCGCCAGCGCTGGCTTCTTCAATATTGGGCCGGAAAAGTTGGGAGAGAAAAGCCGGCATGCTGTTTTTGTTTTACGGCATTATGCGGAATTCAAATGCAGGCAAAATCAGGAAACATCTGGTGAGTTGCAGGCGGCTTATCGTTGGCGGGCGGCATTCTCCGTAAGGCTTATAAAGATAGGGTAGATTATTGCTGTAGAAACAATTTTGGAGGTAATTAAGATGAGAAAAACAATCTTGGGTAGTTTAACAGCATTAACCTTGGCAGCCGGATTAGGTTGCGCAAAAGATGTGCCTGTTTACAGCCAAAGCGAGATTATCGCACAGACGGATGAAATAATAGTATCCAAAGAGGTTTATTGGAATGCAGGGCGTATGAAACTTGCTGTAAGGGTTGTAAATAATGGAACGTTAGAATCAGAAACAGTATGGACAAGGGATGAGCCAATAGGCAGCGGAGAATGCTCAAGACTAAGTTTGTATGTTATGCGACCATTTAGTTCTCACATGCCTGATGGGACACCCAGTATAGAAGGCTCATGGTTTGATTCCCTCTCAGACGAAGGATGCGATGGGACATTTGAGAATGGTGGTCCTGAGTTATATGTTTTCAGCAATGATCCTGCGGTAATTGAAGAGCAGACGCAGCAATGGAGACGTCAATTATATAGTTCATATATGCAAACAATTACAAGCAATTTTGATGTTGAACGATTTATCGAAGATTGGCATAGGGCGAAGGAATTGTAAGCCGCCCGCCATTTCATTCTTTTCTTTATATTAGTCTTGCGAGCCGCCTGAACTTTGCCTAACGGCTGTTAGGCGATAAACAGCCCTATAAAGGCAGCCTTTTCCTATGCAAAGCTAAAAGCGCAAGAATTCCAGCCGCCTTTTTTTTTATGCCGCCAATATCGCCTGCCGCTCACAATCCGCCATGCAAGAGAAAGCTATATAAGCAATATATTCTTTTATATCTGCTATGGCAGTAATGGACTATGTCACGCCTGTAACAAAGATAAAGCAAAGCCTTTCCTTTGACATGAAAGAGCTGTACAAAATGTGCCAGTCGTGGATGAAAGAAAGAGGATACAAGATTGAGGAGGCGGAATATGCTGAGTCAGGCGCAGGAGAAGGAAGGCAGAAAACGCACTTTCTCTGGAAATGCGAAAAAAAGATGGACCCTTACACTAAAGTAATCATTGAGATGAAATTATTGGCAGACACTGCAAATGTTATTATTGAGCAGGATGAAAAGAAGAAGACAGTGCAGGAAGGGAATGTTTCTATTTCAATAGGAGGATACATAGAGAAAGACATAGAGGATGACTGGGCATTGAAAGTTAAAACAGGGATTGACAGGTTCTTCAGGGAGCTTTATGATAAGTTCGGAAAAGGGCAGAAATTCGAGGAATATGAGGGCAAATTAAAGAAAGACCTGGACGCAGTCATATATGACATAAAGACGTATTTAAAGATGCACAGGTATGACTAAGAAAAAGTATATAAATACAGCATAATTACCATATAACAACACTTAACAAAGAGGGTGGGAATATGAAAAGAATCGTAAATTGGGTCAAGAACAAGGTCAACGCGCCTGAAGCAACTGATGAATTTGTTGAGCTGGATCAAATCAAGCCAGAGCCTAAGGTAAAGGTAAGGACATTCCAGCTGACATGCTTTGATGATACTAAAAGGATAGTTGCTGTGATGAGGGAAAGCAAGACCATAATGCTTGTTGATGTATCCCAGCTTAGGGAAAAGGATGTTATTGACTTGAAAAGGTCAGTGAATAAATTGAAAGGGGCTTCTGCTGAGTTAGGAGCTGAAATCGCAGGGCTTGGAGGAGACTGGCTTGTGATTGCGCCTTCATTTGCTGAGATTTACAGGCCAAAGCCTGTGCCTAAAGTGCCAGAAGTTGATGATTTGGAAGAGTAGTTCTTTTTTTAAAAATATTATAAAGGTAAAAAGGAGGCTATTGCTCAAATCTTATTCTTAAGGAATTTGCATAGCTTGTGTTTCTTGCTTTTATTTCATCAAGCAGTTTTGTGCTTTCAAAGCTTATGAAATCATTGTCAAGCTCTTGGCGCATTCTTGATTGGTCTTCTTTTTGCCTGGCTTCTTTTTCAGGAGATAGCTTTTCTTCAAGCCCCTTGCTGCTCTCTTTTGCCACAAAAGTCATTTTGCTAATATCAGCAGCCGCTGCTGCCCGCTCCTGCGCTTCTTTCATTTTCTCTTGCTGGATTGCGTTAAACACCCTTTGTAAAGTAACGCCGGCAATCTCCTGGAATGCTTCGCCTGAATAATCAGCAATGCCCAATGTTCCACTTTTGTATACAGCGTCTAATGCATTTAAAACAGAACTTAAAGTTGTATTTGGCATTGGGTGGCTCCTGAGCCCTGCCTCTTCCTTTTGCCTGTCTGGAAATCTTCCGCAGCGCAGCTTAACAACATAGCTTACGTGCCTGCCTAAACCCAATTTCTTCAGTTCAGGGGAATCGAATACTTTTGCATATAATTCAGGGTTCCCTGCCCCTTCAAGCTCTTTTGCCAAATGCTCTGGAAGAATGCCGTAAGTAATAGGCACGCATTTGCTTGCGCCAACAGAGCCTGCAAAGTTCGCCCTGATAAGCTCTTTGTATTTGTCATTACCCTTGCTTATGTTAAGCAGCATTGCATAAGGAAGTCCTGAAACAGCTGTTTCAACGCCGTTCCTGCCTAATGTGATAGCTGTATCTTTTAACTGCTCGCCATCCCATTGCGGGTGTTTGCGAGGGCAGTGCCCTGTATGCAAAGGAAGCATTTCTGTTGCAGCATCTGTTATGGCTGTAAGAAGCTTGTCCTTGCCCGGCACATTGTATTTCTTTAAGAGAAGAACTTCCACTAAAGGCTCAATGCTTTTCCCGTCTTTAAAGAAAACATGGCCTTGCCTTGTGTAGACTTCCCCTGGAATTACCTCGCCATATGTGTTTATTTCCATTTTATTCTTGTTCCTTGCAATACCCTTCATACAACGCGTCAAGGACGTAAAGCAGCTCCCCGCTCCTTCCTGCAATGTATTGAATGCAGTCAGGATGATTGCTGTAAATATCGATTATCCTTGCGACAAGCTTTGTTGTTCTGTCGCCATGCAGCTGGCTGAATTCATCCAGCCTTGCAACCCTCCA
>JAHJRD010000097.1 GCA_018830945.1 Nanobdellota archaeon
ATACAGAAGAAAAAATCTATCAGCAAAATAGTGAGAAAAATCAGGGAGAGTATTGGGGCGTGTTTGCTCTTTATAAATGAAAATCCCCTTCTTGGCAAATTCTTCGAGGGGCTAAGAAAACTTTGTCAAACATAAGTTATTTATTTAGAATAAAGCCATTAAGTAAATCGCGTTTCTCTTCTCATTAAATCCAATAGCATTCACTGTCTTTGTGTCAAGCCTTGTCCTTAATGTGTAGAATCCCATCCCTCTCTTTCCTTCATCATATAGGCAGTCAGTGCTTGGATTGTCGCTTAACAGCTTTTCAATCTGCTCTTGAGGTATTCCCTCTCCTGAATCTTCTATTTCAACGACAATTCCCTGCTCTCCTTTATGCACTATTAATGTCAAGGGCAAATCCAGGTTTCCTTTATTGCCGCGGTTAGCAGCATTATTCACGCATTCCCATACAACATAAGGGAAATCGCTTGGCTTTATGCATGATTTTGATTTCTTTAAGTATTCCATAGGCACAAATGAGTGTCTGCTTTGCTCCATTTTAGCTATTGCTTCCTCTGTTGTCATTACAGTCTCTTCACTAGAAAAAGGCCCAATCCATTCAAGCATTTCCTCTAGTTTTAGTGTATTTACCATATTTCTCTATATATGTAACTACTATTTAAAGGTTATGATTAGAAAGATTTATATATAAGTAAAGCAGCTTAAAAAGCAGGGGGAATCAATATGAGAAACTATCCTGAACTTTCCTTTTATCCGCGCATTACAAGAATTGTTAATCCTGAATCTCTTGTTGATTTAAATGCGCTTATTGTTCAAATCCCGCCACAGGGGGATTGGGCATACTACGGCATCTTTGACTGCGATTTTCCTGAAAAATTTCTAAAGCAAAGAGGCTATGATCCTGAGAAGGTCAAGTTTGTGCCTGTTTATGAAAAGCCCATGCTTAGAGGAGACGTGCCTGTAGGGCCTGCAAAGCTCCGCAGATTCCTTATGTTTGAAAATATAGGTGATAAGGTGGCAGAGCTGGAAAAGGGATTTAAAGATAAATGCGGCTTATAACAATATTTATATACTTATTGATATACTATTTATATCAGTTGATATAAAATGAAAAAACTAACCCTAAAACCATACTCAGAGCACGCAAGAAGCCCTAATTTAAGCACTATTATGATGGTTGAGGAAGCAATAAAAATTTACCGCCATGATTCAATTGCAAGCCTTAAGAAACGGTTGCCAAAAAAAGTCATGCACCAGACACTAAAGGTTATTCTCCACTATCTCTGGAAAAGCGGAAAAATCAATTACACGCCAAAAGGCATAGAATGGATACATCAAGAGCCGGAACATGCAAAAGAAATAGCGCATTTAGATTATATCGGCTGAATTACTGCTTTTTAAGGCCAAGCTCAATTGTGCTTACCCTTACCTGCCTTCCTTCCTTGTTTTTGAATTCCTCGCTGTCGGTTTTTATTTCTCCGACAAAAACCTGGCCTTCCAAAAACCTTTTTGAGGCAACCTCTGCAATGTCAACAGCCTTGGAAATGAACTTTCCTCGCGCCTTGACAACGACAGTGTCGGCATTCTGCATCGTGAACTGCATTACAACACCTGTAACATAGTTCATAAACGGCTTGCTGCCTACAAATATCGTATGGTCATTCTCATCCATACTTATACCTCCTGTTCTTTTTTCCTTGTGAGCCTTGTGGCATACCCTGCAACAATATTTCTCAGTTTTTTTGAGGATATGTCTACAACTTTCTTTATTGCCTGCTTGTTCTTCTCAAAGTCAGCTGAAAGCCCTTCTCCGTGCTCTTTTACTATCTTTTTTGTGCTTCTCTTGACCAGTGTTGTCTTTATTCTTCCCATGTTGCCACTCTCCCGCTGTATCTATATATACGCTAGAGGACTATTTAAAGCTTTCTTTATAAAGGTTGTTATTCTCTCCTCAGAAAGTTGCCCCTGTCCAGGATATTGGCTAATTCAGGGGTTTCAGAGTTTAGGTCTTTTGATATCTTGCCATATCCAATGCAGTCATCGCTCTCATTTAGCACTAATTTAAGGAATCCTTCCTTTGGCCCGCCTGAGAAGCCTTTTATGTGCCGTTTTTTAATGTCTTTCTTGTATAAGAAGTCAAGCTCGCCTATATTGTTTACAATAACCTTTTCATCTGAGACTTTTGCAAGTATTTCCAGTAAAGCCAAGGATGGCATGAACTTTTCATTCTTTTCTTCTCCTAGGAAAAGGCCGATTGACTCTGTTTTTGTGTTTAATTTCTTTGCAAGCTCTGTTAATGAAGCATCTGCAAGAAAGTACTTGTTTCCTATCTTAATGTATTCAATTACGATTCCTGCAAATTTTGATATAAAGCTTTCAAAGTTCATAGTTGTAACCTCGCTATGAAAAATCCCTGTGTTATGCCTGGCCATATTCTCCTGCATTTCTCAATGCTTTTGTCCAGTTCTGTTTCAAAAGGCTTTGTTATGCCCTTTTCTCCAAAGCAGTCAATGTCAAGCACTTTCATTCCAAGCTCTTTTATCATCCAGTCAACAATCATCTCATTCTCTTCAGGCTCCAAAGAGCAGGTTGAATACACAATCTCTCCATTGTCTTCAAGGCAGTTTATGATATTGCTCAGGATCTCTTTCTGTATCTCGCTTCTTGCTTTAATATTGGCTAATGACTGCTTTTGCGACCATCTTCTGTCAATTGCATAGTTTCCTGAGCACGGCGCGTCTATTAAAATTTTCTTGAATTTCATGTCAGGCTCAAATGTCCTTGCGTCTGTATTGCAAACAATTGTGTTTTTTATGCTTAACCGTTCTATGTTGTTTAGCAATGCAGGAATCCTGTTATGCTGGCTTTCAAGTGCAATTACTGCTTTTGCTTTCACAGCCAATTGCGTTGTTTTCCCGCCTGGCGAAGCGCAGCAGTCTAATACTATGTCTTCACTTGATGCATTCAATACCATTGCAGGCAATTGCGCAGCAGCCTCCTGTATGTAGAAAAAGCCCTGCAAATACTCCTGCAATGCTGATAAGGAATGTTTTGCTCTTTTCACAAAATAGCCATTTTCTAAGAATTTGACTTTTTCAAGCTCAAATCCTCTTTTCTTTAGCCTTTGGATTAATTCCTCTTCTGTTATTTTAACAGTATTGACTCTAATGCATTCCTGCAGTTCAACCTCTTTTGCATTAAATCCCCACTGCTTGTACCTTTCTATGAACTCGTTCTGAAACATAAGAATATGAAAAGAAGCCTAGTATATAAATGTAATAGGGGGCATAAAAAATAAAGATAAAAAAAGCGCCTTAAGTGCCCTTTACAGTAACTGTAAGCACTTCAAATGCCATGCTTGTGCCGTCAACGCACAGGTCCTCATTTGAGATTCCTGTGCAGTCAATCTCCATTGTGAACCTGTAATTGCCAACCTTTGCAGTATTCGGAACATCGATTGAAAGCGTATCTTCATACCCTTTGCCGCTTGCAGTAGGCCTTCCTGATTTTGTCCAGGTTACCCAGTCAACTGCCCTGTCCATGCCGCTCGGTGAAGAATCCAAATTTACTTTATATTTCAAAGTTAATGTTTCAGAGCTTGGATTGCGCACATATACAGTGACAGAGCCTGTGTCGCCCTGGTCAATTTCCAGCTTTGCCTTTGGCAGTGAGAGGGCTTTCTCGCTTTGTCCAAACATCTCAGCAAGCTTTTGCTCTGACATTGCCTGAATCCCTTCCTGCTGCTCGGTGATTCCTGACATTGTGCTCACGACAAACCTTATGCCTAAAACTAAAAGTGTAACTCCAATAACAACTATTATAATAGTGGTCATTGACATTTCAATCGCGCCTTTCTTCTGCATGATATCACCTCTGATTTTAATGTATTATAAGTATGCTAATTGGTATTTAAGGGTTTTTATTCTGCTTCCTGAACAATGCATATATTATAATCCCTGCCATAACAACTAATAAGAGCCCTGCAAACAGCCACAAGCTGCTTTTTGGCGCTACTGCTGCCATAAATGCCCCTGCGCTTTCAGGGGATGCTCTCATTATAGCTTCGCTGCTTTCTTCAGCAGCCATCAATACATGAGCGCTTTTCATTGCTGTTAACCTTCCAAAAGAGGACATATACTTGTATATGAAAAAGAACCCTCCTATGAATGATGCTAATGCAACATCAGCCATTACAACAACCCTTGCCTCATTCTGTATTAATCTTGTGCCTTTTTCACTTGCTGAATAGTGAAGCTCCCATTCGGAGCAGAGCTCCGGGGCATCTGCGGAATTAACCCTTAGACGCAAGAGATTCCTGGCTCATTGACGAAAGCAATCTTTCATCTCCCCAAGCGTTACTTCCCGCACTTCCTGCGGTAGCGCCATCA
>JAHJRD010000098.1 GCA_018830945.1 Nanobdellota archaeon
AATCCTCACATGGGGCTTAATGGGAAAACTCCGGCAGAGGAAGCTGGAGTAAAATACATTCTCGGAAGAAATAAATTGATGGGTCTCATCGAACTTGCCGCTAACTTTAAGAAAACAGATGACGTCAACTAAACAATGTCCATTATTAGCAATGTTTATATATGCATAGAATATTCCTCTCTCAGATTAAATTTTTACCAAAAAAAGGAGCGTGAAACAATGATAAGAGAATTAACAGCGATTGTTGCGGCAGTAGGGATTGTTAGCTGCGTAAAAGATGTTCCTGTATACAGCCCTGAACCAGAAGTTGTGCAGGAATTGCCTGAAGGGGAAACAATTTACAGGCAGGTATGGAGCAATGCAGAGAGGCTTGAACTCGGGTGGTATCAAGTGGATGCAGCAGGACAAAGGATATTTGAGGAAAAATGGACAAGGCTCGAGCCGGCAGATTCAAATGATTGCCTTAGGAAAGAGGTACGTGTGGGTGTCTCCGGCGTAGATGCACGTCGTTATCAAGTGTCAGGAAAAGTTAATGTCTCTTTTACAGACAGCGAGTGCGATGGCTTACTGGATGTATGCGAGGCGGAATTAGTCACTGATGATGGGCGCACTTTTGATGTTACATATGATATGTGCATTACGTTGAGGCCGCTTTTCCTAGAGGGTGATGATTTCAGCCAGCTTGAAATGTTGTTCAGCGATATGTATAACATAGACCAAGAAGTAGAGCTATGGCATGAGAGAAAAGGCGTAGAGTAAGAGGAGCGTGAAACAATGAGACTTGGAAACGGACTTGGAATTGCAGGAGCAGTAACAGCAGCAGCCATAGGGCTTGCAGGATGCGCTGCACAAGAACTGAAACAGAAGGAAATCCCTGTGTATAATCCGCCGAGAGAGGTTGTGCAGGAATTGGGCGGACTGAATGTTTACAAGGAAGTGTGGAGCAATGCAGAGACACTAAGGGTATCGCTGTATGCTGAGTTTGAAGAAGGTACAAAGCTGATTGATTCCAGCTGGGAAAGGAAGGAAGCGAGAAATTCAGGCCAATGCCTTACAAAAAAAGCAACACTGCGCACAATTGGCAGTTTTGAGGGGCAGGAAGGCGTGCTTGAAGCGGTAATTATTGATGACGGCTGTGACTTGGGTGTTCTTTCCTGCACAGAGTCATTTACTGTTTTAAACGGAACGCCAGAAGAAATGTCAGAATATCTTTGCCCTGCGCCTGAACAATTGGCAGATGCTTTTGCATCTACAGAGCAGGGGCTGACTGACAATGCATATGGCATAGAAGAGCAGACAAGGCTCTGGCATGAAAGAAAAGGCGTTAAATAAGCCGGCCTACGGCTTAATTTTTATCTTTTTCTTGTTTTTATAAAGAATTTAAATTAACTTTCTCTTCTTTTCCTGTTTTCATGTCTCTTATAGTGACTTTATTCTCTTTCAAATCCTTTTCACCCACAATCACTATCTTCTTTGCATTGATTGAATTTGCATAGTCAAACTGCTTTTTCAGGTTCTTTCCCGTGATGTCAATCTCAACATCAGCATTTTTCCTTAATTTTCCTGCAATATCAATTGCCTGCTTCATAACATCCTCATTCACAGGCGCAATATAGTAATCAACTTCCTGCTTTGATTCAGGGAATTTATTTAGCTTCTTAAGAAACAATGACAAAACAACATCGCCCATGCCGTAGCCAACGCCTGGGCATTTCTCTCCGCCAAAGTCTTTTACAAGATCATCATACCTGCCGCCGCCTGCAATGGCGCGGAACTCACCTGATTTGTCAAACACTTCAAACACAGTGCTTGTGTAATAGTCAAAGCCTCTCATTATTGTAAAGTCAATCTTGCAGTACTTGAAGATTCCATAAGCATTAAGATAGCCGATTAATTCCATTAATTCATTATACCCTTTTTTGCCGTCTTCATCAAGCTTGTCAGGCTTTATGCTTGATATTTCTGAATTAAGCATTGCAATCAGATTGTCAATTACATCCTGCTTTAATCCCAAATCTTTCAATGCAAGCATGAAATCCTTTTCAGACAATTTGTCTTTCTTGTCAAGAATCCTGCTTACATCCTTGAGACTTGCTTTTTTAACGCCTGCTCCAAGTATCAATGCAGTGATTAGCTTTCTGTTGTTTAATCTTACATAGAAATCATTTTCAGTGCAGTTGAATGATTTCATTATCTCAACAGCAGTTGCAATTACCTCTGCGTCTGCTTTCATGCTTTCTGTTCCTAAACAATCAACATTCAATTGGAAAAATTCCCTTAGTCTTCCTGACTGCGGAGCCTCATATCTCCAGCACCTTGCTATTGAGAACCATTTTATCGGCTTTTGCAGCTCTTTCTGCTTTGCAGCAACCATTCTTGCCAATGTAGGTGTTAATTCAGGCCTTACTGCTATTTCTTTATTTGATTTGTCCTTAAAGCTGTACATCTGCTCTGGTATTTCACTGCCTGACTTCAAAGTCCATAATTCTGCAGGCTCAAGCATTGGGCCGTCGAACTCGCTGTAATTGAATCTCCTTGCAGCTGCTTTCCAAATATTGAATATTGCATTAAGCTCATTCATTTCTTTCGGGTAAAAATCCCTTGTCCCTTTTAATCCCTGGGCTTTAGTCATGGTGCACCTCTTATTGAATATGTAGGGCGGCAAAAGGGACTTGCGTCCCTAGCCTCCCTCTGTTGAGGGCGGCAAAAGGGACTTGCGTCCCTAGCCTCCCTCTGCTGAGGGCGGCATGGGAGAATCGAACCCCCGTCACAAGGTCCACAGCCTTGTATACTAACCACTGTACTAATGCCGCCATATGTAAAACTGAAAGAACTAAGTGATATATATTTAAAAATGCTTCGCATTTTTGAATATCCGAAAACCAAAGGTTTTCGAATATAAAACTGACTATCGGGATTGCTGATGATGAACACAATCACTTTGTTTCATTTGTATACTCCAATATATAGTTTCCAGTATATACTCCCTTATAAGCTTTTCGAATGAGCCTTGCGAATGAAGAAACGCCTGAAAATCCACTGTTTTTCGAATGTTTTTGGCGGCTTTATTCGTATTCACTTG
>JAHJRD010000099.1 GCA_018830945.1 Nanobdellota archaeon
TCAGCAAACTGCCCAGCTCTTCCTGCTGTGTATTTTGGCTTTATGGCATCCAAGCCTGCGTCATACGCGCCCTGCGGAGATAAGCATACATCCATAGTAGCGCCCATTGGTATTTGATATTCTTTTAGTTTTTCCATTTTTTATCCCTCTTAATAATAAGTCCTTTCCTCTATCGGCTCAAGGGGGTAATCAGAGCCCCTTACTCTTTTGAAAGCAATAAGGAGCCCCACGATTATTAATACGACAACAAGCACGATAAACCCTATCTTAAGCATGTCCTCGTCAAGCATGCTTTGCTTCTCAGGAACAGCTTCTTCAACTCCGAGCGAAAGCTGCACTTCCTTGTAAAGCTTCTCACCATCCAAAACCCTTAATGTGAATGAATGTGTTTTCAATTCAGCATCGGCCTGCGCCTTTGCATAGACATAAGCATCTGCTTTCTGTCCGCCCTCGATTGTCATGAATGTAGGGTCAACCCTGATGTCTGCGAAAAGCTGCGCGCCTGCCGCACTCAATGAAACAGTTCTTGCTTCTGAGCCTAAGTTTGAAACAGTAACCTTGTATGCTGTTTCCTTGCCAAGTGTTACTGACTGTGATGTTGTGTCAAATGAAATAACCAAGGCTTTTGCAGGGTCAACAGCTGGTTTCTGCTCTTCAGAAACAGGCTCATCGCCTTCTTCCTCTTCTGCTGCCTCTGCTTTTTCTTCGCCTTTTATGTTAAGCTTAGTTGTAACAATCAATGTTTCATAGCCGTCATCGTATGCAATTCCCACTGCAAGCTCATATTCGCCTGTCTTTGCATTTTTAGGGATCGGCAGGAATAATTCAACTGTCTCGCTCTTTTCCTCATCATCCCCGACAATCTCTGAAGGAACAAGGTCAATCCAGTCCCTGTCCCTGACTCCAAGAGATGCAATCTCAGCAACAACCTCAACATTGTCCTCTGTCATTGCGCCGACATTCTCAAGCCTTACCTTGATTGTTGCTGTCTCGCCTGCCTCAACATACGGCTGGGGAGTTACTGAAACTCCAACAATGTCAACAAGGTGCCTTGTAGGCTCAATATAAAGCGTGAATCTCTTTTCAACTGTTTCAAGCCTGTCAGTGACTCTTACATATAATGTGTATGTGTCTGCTTCCATGTTTGTAGGAAGCTCAAGATTAAGCGTTTTTCTGTATCTTACATTTCCTGGGGAAACAGTAAACATGCCTGTTGATTCTCTTATTGACTCGTGCTCATAGCCGTCAATCTCAACAGTGACTTTTGCGTCTCTTGCCTCATTAAGGGCTGTGCCTGACAAAAGCTCGACAATAACTTCAACTTCCTGCCCAATCTCAACCTGAGCCTTGTCGCCGTCAACTTCAACGCCGTTGACAATAACCTTGTCTATAATATAGGTTTCATTCTGCGCAGAAGCTGTAAAAGCAAACAGCGCAAAAGCCATTAAAGCCAAAATTCCAATGATTGATTTGTTCATATTTTTTACCCCCAGATAATGCTATGGTTTGAGTAAAACCCTGATTTATAAAGCTTTCGGAGCTTTCAAAGCTTTCCATGCATAAGCAGCGGCTTGCAGTAATGCTCCCAAATCTCAGGGCCAGACAAGTGCGGAAGGGAAGGGTGCTCCCTTAAAAGCGCCTTAATGTCGCCATGGTACTGCTGCCCAAGAAGCAGGCCGGCAGCTCTTGGAAGATGAAGTATAATATGCTCGGCTTCATCAATTTTTTGCTCAAGGGGCTTTCCTGGCTGAAAATATATGATTGAATCAAGCCTTTGTATCCAGCCAGTGCCTGTTTCCAGATATCTGCCAAGAACCTTAAAATATAGCTGCGCCAAAGGCGGGAAAAACTCGTTCAGGCTTATTTCATAATTATCCTGCTTTAAGTGCTTAAGAACCCTGTAAAGCTCTATGCCAAAGCCAGGATAACAGCAATTAAATTCATTAAAGCATTCAGAAGGCACATCCATGCGCGATTGGGGCGCATCAACAACACAGTGCATAACCTCTTCTGTAACAGACAAGTCATAAAATGAGCTAAAGTATTGCCTGTTCATGGTAATTATATGAAAGTCAGGCTCATATGTTGCCATATGATTGTTGCCAGCCCGCCTTCTGACTATTTTATCAATCACTTTTGTTGAGGGCTTATCAGGAAAAAATTCAAGTGTTTTTTGCACCCTCCAATAATTATGCACTTTTCTCAAAAACCCTTCTTCACAATGCACAGCATCATAAACAGCAAGCAGAGGCACCCCCTTTTCTGTTGTTTTTGAAAACAATTCACTAAGAATAATCCGCTTTTCTAGTATCTCTTCATATATTTCTTTGATGTCTATATCCTTTGCAGCCATAAAAATCAATTAATGATTACAACTCGAGTTTAGCAATTAATTTTTGATTTTTATGCCATTTGTTCATTTTCCCGTCGGAAGACTGCACTTTGCCCTTATTTTTGGTAGCCAAAAGTAGATACCAATAAAATCTCAGTTATGTAAAAAGATTATATTGTCAA
>JAHJRD010000100.1 GCA_018830945.1 Nanobdellota archaeon
CCCCGTGAGGGCATTATGTCTGAATCACATTCCTTATGCAGGATTATATCCAAGAAAGGCATTATGTCCAGAAAGGAGGCTGCAAAGCAGGTAATTGCAGGCAATGTCTCTGTTGACGGGATTATTGTGAAAAATCCGGGATTGGTTGTTCCTGTATCCGCAAAGATAGAAATCCAGGGCGAGAAGCAGGAAGCAAGGCATAAGATTTACATTCTTCTTAACAAGCCGTTAAAATGCATGACAACAAGGGATGACCCTTTGAAAAGAAGGACTGTTTATGACATTGTAAAGGAAGAGGAGTGGGTTTTTCCTGTCGGAAGATTGGACTATGACACTTCAGGATTATTGATAATGACAAATGACTCTGTTTTTGCTGAGAAGCTCGCAAGCCCTGAAAGCAAAATCCCAAAAACATATGTTGCTAAGATTAAAGGCAGGATAACTGACAGTGAACTAAAGCAGCTTGGTGCAAAGCTTGTTTCAACAACAGGCTTGTCAACACGGGTTGAAATCACAATCCATGAAGGAAAGAACAGGCAGGTGCGCAAGATGCTTGAATCCATAGGCAAGAAGGTTGTTTCCCTGAAAAGGGCTGCAATCGGCTTATTAAAGGATGATGCCTTGAAGACAGGCGCGTATAGAAAGCTTACTGTTGATGAATTAAAGCTTGTCTTGAAAAAGTGAGTTTAGGGGCATATTGGCATATCAATAACTTTATTAAGCATAAATATGTCTAAAATTCTTAAGGGCCTGTAGCCTAGCCTGGATAGGGCGACAGCCTTCTAAGCTGTAGATCGCAAGTTCAAATCTTGCCAGGCCCGCTTTTTTATTTTATTCCCCCTCAAACTCGCACAATGTAAACATCTTATAGCCTTTTTCCTCTAATTTCTTTCTGCCGCCAACTTCAGGCAAGTCAACAATGAATGCGCACTCAACCACTTTTCCGCCTAATTTTTCTATTAATGCAGCAGCTGCCAAACAAGTCCCCCCGGTGGCTAATAAATCGTCAGCTATAAGAACTTTGTCTCCTGGCTTTATGGCATCCTTGTGAATTTCAATTGTATCCGTTCCATACTCTAATTCATACTCATGGGTTTCAACCTCTGCGGGAAGTTTCCCTTTTTTTCTTATCGGCACAAAACCTTTTCCCAGCTGGTGAGCCAATGCGCCTCCAAGAATAAATCCTCTTGCTTCAAGACCTACTACAACATCAATCGGAACGCCTGTATATCTCTGAACTAGTTCATCAATCACTTTCCTGAAACCCTGCGCGTCTTTCAGCAATGTTGTTATGTCCCTGAACATTATTCCCTGCTTTGGGAAATGCGGTATTGTCCTTATTTTTGATTTAATTGAATCCATTTATTTCACCTTTGGAATAGCTGCCAACAGCAGCTTTGTAACCTTCTCCACGTTCTGCCCGAATATCTTCAATATATCATCCCATGTGACTGGTTCTTCGTCGTCAAAAAGGCAGTCATAGTCAGTTGACATTGCAACAGCTGCATACGGAATTTTAGCCTCATTAGCCAAAGTCGCTTCAGGAGCTATTGACATGTTTATGATATCAGCCCCCCACAATCTGAACATTTTGCTTTCTGCCTTTGTTGAAAACCTTGGGCCTTCAATTGTAACAACAGTGCCTTTGTCATGATGCTTTACATTAAGCTCTTTGCAAGTGTCTGTAAGAATAGCTCTTAACTCCTTTGAAAAAGGCTCTGCCATTGGAGTATGCACTGCGCCATTTTCAAAGCTTTCATGGAATGTAATTACGCGATGCCTTGTGAAGTCAATGAACTGGTCAACAATAACCAAATCCCCTCTTTCTATTTCTTTTTTCAAGCTGCCGACAGCTGTTGTTGCAATAATATGCGTGCATCCTGCTTTTTGCAATGCCCAGATGTTTGCGCGATAGTTTACATTAGTAGGGGGATATTGGTGCTTTTTTCCGTGCCTTGCTATTAGCACCACATCAACGCCTTCAATCTTGCCTTCTGTTAATTTTGACGAGGGCATTCCGTAAGGTGTTTCCATCTCAGTCTCTTTTGAGTCTTTTAAGATATTTGGATTGTCCAATCCAGATCCGCCGATGATTCCTATTTTAACCATTTTCTCACTCCACTTGAAAATGCCTTGCATTTTCGGTGTGCCGAAACTCTTTGAGTTTCCAGCACGTTCGAAATGGCACTTCGCTTACGCTCGTACCATTTTATCACCTGTAAGATAGATAAATAAAGGGTTTATATAATTTACCTTAAGCTGGCAGCAATGCAAAATGCCACAAGCCCTGCAACTACCAAAATGCTTAATACAATTAATGTCCACATCTTAAACTTCTTTTCTGTTTCAGTCAGTTGGCTCCAGCTTTTATGGTTCTTTTTCCATTCTTTTTTATGCGCTATTCCCCAGATGGCAAATACAAAGCCCATCCCCACCAATGCAAAGTTTTTGGATGGTATGCCGAATGCAAGCCATATAATCCCCATTATGAAGAATGCGTAATAGTCAGGCCCGAACTTCTGCTTTTTTCTTATGAATATGACAAATATAAGCAATAGTATCAGCAGTGTTACAAGGCTGATTAATATCCAAGGCAGGCTTCCCATGCTTTTATTAGGGTATTTGGGGTTTATAAAATTATTCAAAAGCTGCCATAAAGGAGGCTGCACTTTTCTCAATAACAACACTTATAAATGTTGGAAGAATACAGAAAGCAAGAAGTCCTTATAGGCTAAAGCCCTTATGCAGGTGTGGCCAAGCGGCTAAGGCGATCGGCTGCAACCCGATTATTCGCAGGTTCGAGTCCTGCCACCTGCTTGTTTTTTATTCTTAATACTCGAGTTTAGCAATTAATTTTTGATTTTTATGCCATTTGTTCATTTTCCCGTCGGAAGACTGCACTTTGCCCTTATTTTTGGTAGCCAAAAGTAGATACCAATAAAATCTCAGTTATGTAAAAAGATTATATTGTCAA
>JAHJRD010000101.1 GCA_018830945.1 Nanobdellota archaeon
GAATTATTCAGAATATAAAGAATGCCCCAAAGGCACGAATTTGGCAGCCAGGGGCTTTGTCATGAAGCTCTTTATAAATAGAATACGCCTGTATTTATAGATTTGGCGATACAGAAGTGTTCATTTTGTCAAACATAAGAAGAAGAATAAAGAAGAAGAAAGAAAGAAAAGAAAAAGACTTATACTCCGCACCAGCAGTATCTTAGCACAGCAGGCGATTCGAAGCAACTAATTGAACCAGTGCCATCTGCGCGGAGTGATGTAATGCATCCAAGTCCATGAGTAAGGCATATTGCATTACAACTAGGGGGACCTGCGCGAGCGCCTACTATAAATAGTCCGCTCGTTGCTTGTTGAAAAGCAGCGCTTCCAAACTCTATCTTGCTTGCATACAAGCCCTTGCTGCCATTAAAGAAGCCAGCGTAATTACTGCTGCTGTAACCTAAAACACCGATGCCTGTATTAGATTGGCCATAAATCCCATTTCCAGAACCATCTGCTATTCCTTCAACCGCTGAAGTTCCTGTTCCGAGTTTCCCTCTATTTAAGACTGAGGCTCCTTCAACGCCTGCGTTTGCAGTTCCTAGCTTTCCTACATTAGTACTGCCTACGCTGTAACCAATAACGCCGATGGTAGGATCCACACCCATTGCTCCACTAGCCTCAGCCGGACACCCTGGTAATATACATGTTGATGCTATAATGCCGTCATAGAACCACGTAGGGGCAGAAACCTGTATCAAAGCTGCGCTTTTGTTATAAATATTATCAGTATACAAATCTCCGTGCGTTGCTGCTCCAGGGGGAACTGCAGCATAACTCATAACGCCTGCAGCTATTGCAAGGACAACAACAGCAATTAAAACATAAACATGCTTTCCAAATGACTTTGACTTCTTTTTTGCCATTAAGTAACCTCCTTTAATGTTATAATTGATGATATTTAGGTATTTAAGCCTTTTTATGCGCTGCGTGGGACTTTTTTTCTCTTATCTGCTTTATGACAAGCGAATAAATCCTGTCCGTAACATCTTTTGGGACAATGCTTTCCTTTGAATTAATCCTGTCAAAGAAATCCCCCAGCTCCAGAAGCGCAATGTCTTTTCCAAGCTTCATCTGATTTTCGGCTTCTTTTATGATTATATTCCAGTCTATTTTTGTGTTTTTTATTATGCTTACTGCATCAATCATGTCTTTCTCCCTGTCTGTTGCGCATTTCAACAATATAATGTCATGCAAATCAGCAGCCTTAAGCAGCAAATTGTCCCCGAACTGGTAGGCTTTTTTCGCCCTCTGCCTCATGCTTTCTGAAAAGCTGAATAAGATTACATCATTCAAAAATAAGTCAATTCTCGCTTCGCCTGCCTTTACCATGTCCGGCTTGTTCTTTTTTTGCCTATAAACAATAATAGGGTCCATTCCCTCATACCCTGCTTTCAGCGCCGCTTCCTTAAAAGCCGCCTTTTCTTTTTCTGTTTCAAATACAATATCAATGTCTTTTGTCGCATCTTTAAGCCCGTAAAACATCATTGCAGTGCCCCCTATTGCATAAGCAGTCGCTTTTTGTGCCATGGCCTTTGATATTGCAAGCAGCATTTTTTCCTGCTCTTCTATTCTAATCATGCGTAATCCTCCAAATCCGCCTTGTTAAGCGGTATATGCACTTTCCATTTTTCTTCTATATTTTTGAAATCATCCGAGCTGAAGTTTTGGATTATGTCTGCATATTTTTCCCCTTTTTTTGGGAGAGCGCTGTTCTTAAATCTTTCAGGCATTCTTCTTACCCTCATAATTGTTTTTGCAACATCGTAAAGCGCGCATACCTGCCTTTTAAGCCTTTTTTCCGCAAGCTTGTTAACCAGCTTCCAATTTGTTATATGCCTGAACAATGCTAATGAGGCAATTATAACTCTTATGCTTCCTGACTTCAATGCAAATATCAGCGCCTCTTCCTCTGCCAGCCTTTTGCCGTAAACCTTTGTTTCTTCCAGCGGCGCAATCTTTGCAGGAGAATGCCTGTTTATGATATCGTAGAAGCTTTCTGCCTTAAGCCTGTTCTCTGCTGAAATGTAATAAACCCGCGTTTTGTTGCTTGCGCCTTTTGTCTTCACGTAGCCTGCCTTCCTGAGGCGGTGTATGTAATATACTGCCTTTTTCCTGTCCACGCCCAAAAGTATCATGACTGACTTAATTGTTTGTATCCCTTTGAGCGCCATTAGCAGTTCTTTTGTTTCCATATACATAAATCTAACGGAAATGATATATAAACTTTTCTATTATCTGGAGGGGCATGCCTTAATGTAGAAAGCTATTTCCTGCCGAATACTTCCCTAACCTTTCCCTTTGCCATCTTCTCAATGCCAAACTGGATTTCCTTGTCAGGAATCATTAAAAGCGCCTTCCAGCCAATTTTCCTGTCAAAGGCAACCTTCAGCCTTCTGTGCCCATCAAGCAATATATCCTGTTTTTGCTTTCTTAATATTATCAATGGAGTGTCATATCCATATTTTACAGACTCTGCAATTAATACAACCTCTTCATTAAAAGTGGCTTCTGTTTCTTCACCAGGATATGTATAGATAATTTCAGAGATATCTTCCGGCTTTAGCACAGCCTCCATTTTCTTGAATCCAATCCCCGGATACAGCTTTTTGTAATATTCAACAAGCTGCTCAAATAATCTCCTTTCATCAGACGGCTGTATAAGCGCTCCGTTCATATTATCACCTTTTTCTATTATTCTCTAGGTTCTTGTTGCTTAATAATATTTCTATTATCCGAAGAAGCTTGAAACGCCTTTCTGCAGAAGCCACAAAATGAATATATAGGTTATCACATGATAAAACCCAAAAACAGCCAGTATAAGAAATGCCCCTGCCGCAAGGTCAATAATGCTTGCAACATCAGCAATAAAATACAATGACTTGCCTATTATGTAAACAGCCAGTACAATGCCCGCTATCTTGCCAATGTCCCACCTTAGCAATAATAATACAGCAGCTGCGATTATGTCCATTATGCCGAATATTTTAACAAGCATTAGCCCTCCTTTAGTTTTTCTTTAATTATATTCTGCAGGGTCTTAATTATATGTTCAAATTCCAATTTATTATGCTCCAAATACTCATTTCTTACAATAGTGCCCCTGTAACCTATGCTATTCCTGATGCCTTTTAATTGGTAGATTATTCCTATTTCATATTCCATTTTTGGGTAGCGCTTCTTAAGAAAAGAAATAAGGCATTCGTGATTGTCTGACTTATATCCTTCTATGTAAAGCAGGGCTGTCAGCAATTCTTTTATTACTTCATAATACCCGTCAACAGCTATTGAAGTATATTTCTTGTCAAACTTTATGCTTGACCAAAATTCATGCCTCAGGCTTGCCATTTTTAATAGCGCTCTTGCCTTTTCTATGTCTGGCTCAATGCTTTTTATATGCTCTTTTAAGCATAATTCCCAAGGCATTATATCTTCTATTCCCATTCTCTCACCTTACTTTCAAATATCCATACAGTAAAATCCCATTTGTGATGTTGTTAAACAGCTCTTTGCTCAAATTCTTCAATTTAGGCTCAAAAAGTATGCTTATCTTGTGCTTAAGTGCCTTTTCAAATTTTTCAAGCGCGAGTTTCTTCTCGGCAGATTGCACAAATAAGTCTATATCGCTGCTTTTGTCATGCTCACCTTTTCTTGCACTTCCAAAGAGGACTATACTTCTGGGGAGGGTTTCCCTCTCAAGATAGTCAACCAGCCCTGACTGGTAAATCTTAAGCATTATAGCCTGCTGCTTGTAAAGCCGAAACATCCTGCTATTGCCTGCCCTATAGCTTGAATAGATTGCTCCGTTGCTCTTTTCTATAAGCCCCTCAGTTTTAAGCTTTTCAAGGTATTTTCTTGCAGACATGGCTGCTATTCCTGTAATCCTGCTTATTTCTCTTATCTGAAAGTTTCTGGCAGGCTCTTCAAAAAAAAGTTCCAATATCTTTGATTTTACTGGCTGTATCATTTATTATACACCTGTACATAAAAATATACACCACTATAAAAGCCTTTCTGTCAGTCAACAAACTCAATGCCAAGCTCTTTCTGTATGGTTTGCGGGTGCTCTCTTTTTACGGCTCAAACCTCAACTTAAATAGTTGTCACTAAATAATAACTAAAATAGAAAGGTTTATAAATGGGGAAACATCAAGAAATGTAAGGCTTTTGGAGGTTTAAGAAGAATGGATAGTATGCTGCATACAGTATTATTTGACATGGATGATACATTAGTAGATACCACTCCCACCATAATGAGGCGTCTAGACAGATTGGTAGAGAAATACCAATTGGCCCCTTCTGAAATACCTAATATCTATAACCTGCTTGCCAACCCAGGCAGGGTTGAGATTCTATCCAAAACCTGCCCTTTTGCAGGAGAATTTTTCGGCGATTATGAGGCATTGAGGGCTGTTATTGTTGTAAGCCCGCTCGCTGACATCAAATCTCTTTTTGGCAGGATTAAAGCAAGCGGCTTAAACACTGGAGTTTTGACGAATAACAACTATTTAAGTTCAAAATCCAAATTATCCAGGTGCGGCCTGACTGAGCGGGACCTTTGCGGCTTATTTTTTCATTCAGGCAATCTGCCCTGCTTAAAACCGAATCCGCATTGTTTTGATGTCCTGCCTGCCTCGTTGGAGCGCAAGGGCATAATCTACGTTGGGGATGCAGTCTCTGATTACGAGGCGGCTCACGGCGCAGGGCTTAGCTTTATTGCGGTAACAACAGGGATAAATACCAAGGAGGAATTCCTTTCTGCAGGATTAGCGGTTAGGGATATTCTTGAAAATATAGCGGAAATTGAAAATGCCATTAGGAGAAAAGATGAATAAGCTCTTTATATGTATTGCAGCGTATAATGAAGAAAGCACCATCTTCAAAACCTTGAAATTCCTTGAAACTAGCTTAAAGAAGATTAAACGAAATCCGGTAGTAATCGTTGGTCTGAATGGGTGCTCAGACAATACAAAAGGGATTGTAGCCAAAATGCAGCGCACCTATAAATTCCCCCTGAAGATTGTTCATTCATCAAAAGGCAAATTAATAGCCCATAAAGAGATGATTAAGCAGATTAATGGTTCAGGGCCAGTCCTGTTCCTGGATGCTGATGTGCTGGTTCCCGCATCCACAATTAATAAGCTGGTGTCCTGTTTTGATAAATATTCCGGATTAAAGGTTGTTTCAGCTTATCCTTATGTACTAAAGCCTGAGTGTTTAAACGGTGTGCAAAAGATTGCATACCATATAATCAATCTCAAAAGGATTCTGCCCAAGATTGAAATTGCCAAGGAGGATTTAACCGAATATCATGGAACTGGTATTAAGGATGGTTTTTTGAAAAAGTCAAGGATTTACTTCCATGGGCGATGTTTCGCTATAAGGAACAAGGAAGTTTATACTTTCCCTGCAAAAAATAGCAGAATAAGGGGAGATGATACTTTTCTAAGCTTCGCCATACTTAATGAACAGCCAAAGCAGTCTATTAAAGTATTATACAATGCCCCTGTTTATTCCTATCCTGAATTTTCTTTTATTAATTATGTAAGGACATGGTACCGGATTAGAAAAGACTTGGATAATATTTATGCAGAATATCCCCCATTCAGGGAAATAGGAAAAAAAACACGCATGGTTATTAATTGGGATTATGTTGCCAAGGAACTCCCTCTTAACTATAAATTATATACCCTCGGGTTCTTCCTTTTAAAAAAATTTGAAGCCGCCTCTTACTCTGTTATTAAGAAAAGTATGGACATAGACAGGCTCTGGTCATATGATAAAAAATCGGCCTGGAGGCAAAAATGAAAATTGCGATACACAACGCCCAGTTCAGCTATCATGTTGGCGGGACTGAAAGGCTTATCTTTGACCAGTGCAGGGCATTGCTGTGCTATCCGGATATTAAACTTACTGTTGTTTCGGCCAAGACGAGGTCCAAGTCCCTTTTTTTCCGAAAGATTGAAAGAATCAAGAATAAAAATTTAAAGATTAAGACATTTGATGGGGCTGAATCATTGAAAATAAAATGCCCTTACACTTCCAATAACCCGGCAAAGTGGCATATGGAATCGTTCATATTTGGTTCTGAAGCTTACAACTATTATAAGAAAAATAAATTTGATGCAGTAATCACCCATTTTGCTACAGATTCGCTGTTTATCCCTCCAAACCCAAAAAACATTCTGCATCTTCATGGCACCCCCTTGGAAGCTTCGGAGCTTGGAGGCCTAAGCATGTTAAGGCCGGATGCATTTGTAAGCGTTTCACAGAATGTCAAGGACGGATGGATAAAGCTTTATCCTGATTTAAAAAACAAAAATATAAAGGTTGTTTATCCCAACATCGACCACAATAAATTCAGGCCGAAATCCACCAACAAGGATATTGATATATTATTTGTAGGCCGTTTCATTTTAATAAAAGGAATTCATGACCTGCTAATGGCGGTGAGCCTTTTGGGCAAGGATATAAGGGTTGTTTTGGTTGGCGACGGGCCGGAAAAAGAGAATATCAGAAAAACTATTGAAAAGATGAGGCTGGGCGCATATGTGCAGATAAGGTCTAACGTGTCTGACAAGGAGCTGGCTGCCTTCTATCATAGGGCAAAGGTAGCAGCTTTCCCTTCGTTTGCAAAGGAAGGCATGGTGCTGGCAATGCTTGAGGCTGCATCCTCAGGCTGTGCCATCGTGACTTCTAATGCCTGTAGCATGCCTGAATTTGTTAAAGATTTTAAAACAGGGCTTTTAGCCGAGCCGCGAAACCCGAAAGATTTGGCAAAAAAAATCCGGATGTTGTTGGACGATACTCCGCTGCGGGAGGCTGTTGGAAAAAATGCAAGGGATGAAATTGTAATGAACTGGAAAACCAAAAAAAGAATGCAGGAGCTTTATCAGTTTTATAAGGAGGTTATGAAAAGATGAGCGGCAGGCTGGTCTTGGAATCAAAAGGGATCTTATGCGGGATATATGCAGACAAAAGGATTATAGATGCGATAAGGCGTGATAAATTCACATATCACTGCATACCGGATGCGGCTATTGCCGATGGCGGAGAGCCTGATATAACAGTATCCCAAAAGAAAGGGTTGGACGGGCTGGTAGATATAAATTATCCTGCCTGTGAATTTAGTGGGGAATTAAGCTCAAGGGATGTAGTGACCATTGGTGAATACCTCTTGGAAAGGAGACGGCAGGAAGTAAATGGCCAGTACGGTCTAAGCTCGGCAACCGCCTGCTATGATGGAAGGGCTGTAACCTTTTTCGGCGGAGCCACAAATCTTGGAAAAACAAGTTCTATGCTGGAGCTGGTAAAAACACGTGGTTATAGCTTTGTATCGGATGAAAAGACCCTTGTTGATTTGGAAAGAAGGGTTATTGCCGGAGGCTCCAGAACAGTGCCTGCCAGAAAGAATGTCATAAAGGACAAAGTAGGGGTAAAATCTAACGGTGATTTCGCCAGTTTGAAAACAGAACGGGCTGAACAGGAAGCGGCTCTTTTCATGTACCCGCATATAGACCACGGTTTGCAGAAGCCCATAGTCTATCAGTTCCGGCCGTTGGACTTTTATTGGCTGTTGGTAAGGGAGCTTTCTTCTGAAATAAGGGGGTCTGTAAGGCTGGTTAATAATTTTTCATGCCAACTGCCTTCAATAGACACTGATCTTTTATCACAATTAAGGCTGCAAAGAACAAGAATGTTTACTGATGAAGTCCCCTGCTTTTATTTTCAGGGGTCTGTAGAGCAGATAGCCGGGTTTTCTGATGGAATCGTAAGGGGAAAATATGCTAAGAGAAAATGCAGATAGGATAATGAAGATAATTGGAAAAAAAGATTTGGTCCTGGATGTAGGCGGCTGGGCAATCCCATTTAACAGGGCAAACTATGTAATTGATATTCATCCATACGAGACAAGGGGCTTTTTGGGTTCGCAAGGCGGAACAACGGAATATTTTACAAAGAAAACATGGGTAATTCACGATGTTTCTTCAAGGAAAAAGCTCCCTTTTAAAGATAAGCAGTTTGATTTTGTTATCTGCTCAAATATTCTTGAAGACATTCGGGACCCGGTTTGGTTATGCTCTGAATTAATCCGGGTCGCTAAGATGGGATATATAGAAATCCCTTCCATAGAAGCGGAATTGACCAAGGGCATTGCGAATAATAAATATGCCGGCTATTATCATCACAGGTGGCTTGTGGCGATTAAAGGCGGAAGCATATCATTCAGATTTAAGCCGCATTTAATACATACTGACTGGAGGTTTCATCTTCCTAGAAGGTATTTAAGAAATCTCAAAGAAAAAGAGAGAATTTCTTATTTATTCTGGAACCGCAAATTTGGATATGAAGAACTGATTCAAATAAGCAGGGATAAAATTGAGAGTTGGTTATATAATCTGATAAAAACAAAAAAAGCTTATCCCTCTTTTTATTATCTTTTTGATAATTATTATAGGGCGCTTAAGAAGCGATGCCGACTCTTTAAGAAACACCTTTTTCCTAAGTCCTATTTCCATAAATATATGAATACAGAGGAGTATCGCTCAAAATGAATCTAAGGGAAAGAATACAAGCGGAACTTAAAAAACAAGGAGTCCCGTTAAAAAATACAGGGAAGAGTTCCTTAGACAGGGTATCAGCCCATTTCAGAAAGACACTAACAGACCTAATTCCTGACACTTTTTCTGGCATTGAATTAAAAAACCGCCTTTTTGGTTTTGGCCATGTTGGACGCAGCTGTGCTGTAAGGAATGGGTTTAGATTTCATTATGGGAGCAATATCTATTTGATGGATTCTGTCTTTATCAATTACAATTGCCTATTCCTTGATTCCGATTTAATATTCATAGCATCAAATGTTAATATCGGCCCCTGCGTTAATATTTATACCATTGACCATAAACCAACAGAAGAGGGGCTAACTTCGGTTAGAAGCCCAGTCTATATCGAAGAAGGTGTATGGATAGGGGGAAATTCAACTATCTTACCAGGGGTAACGATTGGGCAGGGATCTATAATCGGTGCAGGTTCTGTTGTCACGAGGCCCGTTGAACCTTGTTCATTATATGCAGGAGCCCCCGCAAGAAAAATAAAATACTTAGGCAGGCACACAAACATTTATAATCCGGGAGGCAATAATAGATACCATGGCGGCTGAAAAAATAGGGATCAGGCCCTGCGTGATTCTGGTGGAAAACAACAAGGTCCTGTCCATACACTGCAAATACAGGGACGGCGAGTATTACCTCTTCCCTGGCGGGGGGGTTGAGCCTGGCGAGACCCTTGTGGAATGCGCAAAAAGGGAATTTGAAGAGGAAACCGGCTTGAGGATAGAAATCATAAAATTGGTATATGTAAATGACTGGATTAAGGATAAGGCAACAAATGAAAGGGTCGTGAACATATTCTTTCTGGGAAAAATGTCAGGCGGAAAAATTATACATGGAGAAAAGGACGGCGGGAAAGTAAAAGAGATTGAATGGGTAGATTTGGATAGGCTGCCGGAAATAGATTTTAGGCCTGCTTATCTTGCAAAAAGACTAAAAGGGGATTTTGAGAAAGGATTCCCGGGCGTTCCTTATTTTAACTAGTTTTTCCAAACACTTCCTTGATTTTACCATTTGGATGAAATGCTACCTTTCCGCATTAACTGGAGAAAGACAGAAGTTTGCCGAAAAAGGCTGAACCTGGAAGTTCAATCACTTTGCAGAAGGTTTGTTGAATACAGCAATGAGTTCGGAAGAGCATTCGCTATTCTTTAATACCAAGCTGCCAAAGTATTATAATCAGCCAATCCTTGCAGACATTTTAAGGCGGATAATCAGTCAACAAACTCAATGCCAAGCTCTTTCTGTATGGCTTTCCTGGTTGTGCCTTTCATTTTGTTGTCCTTGCCGAATATCTGCGGAGAACTGACCCCTGTAACAATGAGCATTGCCCTTATCGAGCCTTCCAAGTCCTCGGAAATCTGCGCCCCCCATATTACCCTTGCGTCATCTGCAAGCTTTGAAGAAACTGTTTCAACAACTTTTCTTGCCTCTTCAAGAGTCATGTCAGGCCCGCCTGCAACATTAACAAGAGCCCCGTTTGCGCCGTGTATGTCAACATCAAGCAAGGGGTTGTTTATTGCCTTTTCAACAGCATCTGTCGCCCTGTCTTTGCCTTCGCCTTCCCCTATGCCTATCATTGCAACCCCGCCGCCGCCCATGACTGTCTTGATGTCTGCAAAGTCTAAATTAACCAGCCCTGCTTTTGTGACAAGCTCTGCAATGCCCTTTACGGAATTTGTAAGTATTTCATCAGCAACCTTGAATGCAGTGTACATAGGCAGGTCAGGCGCAAGCTCCAATAATTTATCATTTGGGATTACAATCAATGTATCAACATTATTCTCAAGCTTTTCAAGCCCGAGCATTGCATTTTCATATCTTCTCTGCCCTTCCATTTCAAAGGGTATTGTGACAACAGCAATGACCAATGCCCCCTGCTTTCTTGCGATTTCAGCAATAACAGGAGCAGCCCCTGTTCCTGTACCGCCGCCTAATCCGCAGGTAATGAAAACCATGTCGCAGCCTTTCAATGCCTCTTTTAATTCTCCTTCTGTCTCCCTTGCAGACTGCTCCCCTATTTGCGGCACGCTTCCTGCCCCAAGCCCTTTTGTTGTTTCCCTTCCAATAAGAATTTTCACATCAGCGTTTGTGTAAAGCAAATCCTGCGCATCTGTGTTTACTGCGACTGTCTCGCATCCTTCAACGCCAACTTCAGACATCCTGCTTATGGAATTGTTTCCTCCGCCGCCAACACCAATAAGCTTTACCTTTGAGCGCTGGTTTGCGAGAAGCCTTTCAAGCTCCTCATCCATTGCATTGCTTTTTCTGTGCGCTGTGCCTTTCGGCCCAAGCTTTGCAGCAGCTTCCTTTAGTATTTTGTCCATAAGCTCACCCTTTTTTGATATATCTGTGGGAATATTTTAGGGATATTTAAATCTATGCATGTTTTTTGGTTTAAAGTGTAATGAAAGCCGCCTGAAGTATATTGAATAAGGTGTTTTCGCCGTCGATTAGGGGATTAAAGCAGAGGGGCTGAAAAGCGCTGTCCTTGCTTATTTTGCTCGTGTCTTATTGTTGCCAAAAGTGTCACTTTTTGACACTTTTTAAAACGAAACAAAACATTTAAATACTCCCCTCCCTTTTGTTAAGCCATGGGGGCAATGGAAAAGATTTACGAAGCGCTGGTTAACAGGAAAGAAAAGATTTGCGCCAGGTCCGAGATAGATTCTATCATAAACGAATATAATAACCGATTGGGGAAAGTTAATCCGCAAAATGCCTTAAAATATCTTGTAAGGCACAGGTATTTAATGAGGATATTCATGAAATTTTTTTACATCAATTCGCCGGATGAAAGGCAAGGAAGGTTCTGCAGGTATGAAGACAAAGAGCTCTTGTTTGCGGTTTTAAACAAGCTTAACATTAAATGGTACGTCGGGTTAAATTCTTCCCTTTACTTGCTTGGCAAAGCATGGCAGACTCCAAATACCATCATAATCATAAACAATAAGATAAGCGGCAAAAAGCGGATTTTAGGATTGAATGTGAAGTTTGCAAAAATTAAAGATAACTTAATTTTTGGCTTGAAAACAGGCAAAACCAAGAACAACATTTCCTATTCTTATTCCGGCTTGGCAAAAACGTATATAGATATTGCGTATTTTAGGCAATCAAATAAGATTATAACTGCAAAAGAAACGAAATCTTATCTCAAGAGGTATCCAAAATGGCTCAGCAGATTAATGTAAGCAAATACACGGCGGAAGTAAAGAGAAATCTTGGCATGGCTGTTTCGGATGAGATTATAGAAAAAGACTTGCTTTTAACACTGATTTTGGCTGAGTTTGAAAAGCTTGGGCTGGGAAAAGAGCTTATTTTCAAGGGAGGTACGCTGTTGTCAAGGAATTATCTGAAATATCACAGGTTTTCAGAAGACCTGGATTTTGTGCACAGGGATTCAAACAAATTGAGGGAATTAAGCCGGAATTTGCGGGAAAAGAGAATAAAGCGCTTTATAGATTATTTTGTCCCGGAATTGGGCAAGGTTGCAGCTTCTCTCGGCTTAAAATTCAGCGTTGACAGAAGCGATACCAAATTTTGCAGCATTCTGCACGGAAGGGCTGTTTATACCTTTAGGATTTACTATTCGGAAAAGCAATATACCAAAATTGAAATAAACTTTGTTGAACAAATGATTCATAAGCCAAAAGAAGTTTCAGTTAAGGCAATAACAGATTTTTTTGATTCAAAAGAGATTATGTTCACTTTGGGGCTGAAAATTGAGAACTTTAAGGTTTTGAGCTATACCTTGGAAGAGATTATACTTGAAAAATACAGGGCTGTACTGACAAGAAATGAATTGAAAGAGCGGGACTTGTTTGATTTGTTTTTAATAAAAAATTCCCTTGGGGCGGATGTTAAGCAAATAGTTGAAAAGATAAGGTGTTCTTCTTTAATAAAGAGGGATTTGCGCAAGATTATTGCTGACAAGCTTATTTTGCTTAAGAACAACAAATTCTTCGGAAGCGACGAGAAAATTGAGGATTTGGCAATTGTGAAATACAATCTTAATAAATTCGAAGATTTCAAGCAAGAAATTAAGCCTATATTGGCAGATGTTTGCGCGAGGTTTCTGAGAGAATAAGCTTTATGCTTCTTTAACAGGCGCTTTCTTTTCAGCCGCCTTGCTTTCCTCTTTCTTTGCTTCTTCCTTTGCTTCTTCCTTCTTCTCTTCCTTAAAGAACTCAATTGCTTTCAACGAAGGTATTCTTTTAAGGGCTTTCTCAACAACAGCCTTCTGCATCAGCTCATGCACATCTTTCATGCCTTTGATAACAGCCTTGCCTTCATTTATCTCAACTTCGCCTTCAGCGCCCAAGTAATAATTCAAAAATCCTTTGAGCTTTTCAGCGTCATCTGTTATAATCTTTTCAATCTTGACATCATATGACAATTCATGCCCTGCAAGAGGATGGTTAAAATCAACAAGAATCCTGCCGCCGCTCACTGTTTTGATAACGCCTGAAGAGCCGTTCTGAAAAGTAACTTGTAATCCAGGCACAGGGTGCATCTCCCCCTTGAAAACAGAGGCAGGCACAAGCTTGTACTGCTTTGCATCCTTTTTTCCAAACCCATTTTCAGCATTAACATCAACAGAATATGAATCTTTTTCTTTCTTGCCTTCAAAGGATGAGTCAAGCCCTTTTACAACATCATTTTCCCCAACACACACAACTATCGGCTTTGTATCAGACTTAAGCCCCTCTTTATTTGCAACAACAGAATCATTCGTGTCAAAAACCTTTCCAGACTCCTTAATTCTCCCTGTATACACAATCTCAATAAAATCTCCCTTCTTAACCATCAGAATCACTTGGACTTCTTTATTGGGCGAAGGTTATGCGAACCGCATTTCTTGCATATTACTTCGCCTTTCATTATCCTTATCTTGTCTGTCTTCATCTTTGTCTTGCAGTTCCTGCAGACAAAAACTCTCTTGAACATCCTTCCTATTGCTTCGTCAAATTTTCCCATTTTATCTCCCTTACTTTGGCTGCACCAGCAGCTTTTCTCCCATTACAATCCAGTAAAGCACCTGTCCGCCTTCAACAACCTTGCCCTGAAGCTCTTCCGGCACCTTCAGGTCAAATGTCTCAAAGCTTTCAGAGTCCATTACATTTGCAATCTCTCCGTGTATTGAAAGCACCTGCGCGCTTTTCTTGTCAACAATCGGGATTTGCACATTCTCATGCCCTGGCATGACTGTGATTATCTTTCTTCCGTCTTTTATGCCGGTAGCCTCAATCCTGCACTTTGCATGCCCATGCTTGCCTGTCTTTGAAGTGTCTATGTTTTTTATGACGCATGCAATGCCGTCAAGTACGACATACCTGCCTACCTTTAGTTCTGATGCTGACGCCTGTATTGTATTATCCATTTAACGAGAGAAAACCTATGGGATTTATAAACGTTTCTGTATATTTGCAGGTATTGTAATGTATGGAATAAGGCTAAAAAGGCGGCTTATTCCTAAATTCCTGTGCCGCCCCAGCAGTTTGACCCGCCTGTGGCGCAATAATCTGCGATCACAGTCACTGCAGTGGTAAAATAGTATTCATCAACTTTGCCTTCCACTTTCCCAAGCTGCTCTCTTGCTGCTTCCACATCTACTCTGCCATCAGTAAGCAGCGTCTCAAGCAATAGCGACTTGTAAAGCGAGTCCATGTATTTTATCTTTCTTTTGCCTGCCTGTTCAGGGGACTGAAAATCAGCTGAGGCAGTTGCTTCCTGCATTCTTTGCCTATATTCCCCAAGCTTGCGTTCCAAGCACCCTCTCAGCGCCCTGTCTTGTGGTAGTTCTATTGTTGTTATTTCCATTTTAAAACCTCCATCCTTATTTTTTATTCTTCCTCGCCATCTTTGCCCTTGAAGAATTCATCTTCTTGTCAACATAATAAAGCCAGCCAGCTTCTCTTTTTATGCCGCACTCATGAAGCACTTCTGGCTCTGTCTTTTCATTATTAGCGCCTCTTGCCATTGGCACTCTTGTCAAATGCCCTTCCTTGTTGATATAATACAAATAGCCTGGCTCTTTCACAATTTCAGGATGGCTGCACAATATATGGTCTCCATGTTCATTGTTTGCTGCAGGCACTGCCTTTAGAATTTCATCAGCCTCTTTTTCAACTGCCTCTTCAAGTTCTTCCTCTACTTCAGTATCTTCTTCTTCCTTGCTTTCCACCTCATCCTCTTTAAGCTCATCCTTCACAGTTTCAGGCTTGTCCTCGTTTTCAGCCTTTACAGGAGCTTTTCTCGAGATAACCTCTCTCATTGCTTTATTAGCATCTATCGCGTCGTCATTGAACACCTTTTTGCCTGCAATCTCCTTAAGAGCCTTTTCAAGGAATTTCGCCTTCAAGGCAGCCTGGTCAGCAACTTTCCCTTTTTCAGAAAGCACAGCAATCGCCTTTTCAAGAATATCTATCTTTGTCCTAAGCTCGTCAATCTCCTTTTCCTGTATTGCATTTGCAGTCCAGAGCTGTGCCATAGCTTTCTCTTTTGATTTTTCATAGCTTTCCTTGTGCTGCGCAGACTTCACAACAAGCTTTTCAAAATGCTCTTTTATTTCAGGATTAAGCCCTTCTCTCCAGTGTGCCATAGAGGGGTAGATAAACGCCTTGTATATAAATGTATGCAACAAAGCCAATATATGCAAAGTTTTTTAGCAGGTTTGCAGTAAGCAGTTGGCAGAAAAGGCCGGCCTTCGGCATGGATTCTTTGTTTTTTAGCATAACAAATATTATATTCAATTTACCCACCCCCTTGCCCTTCGGACAAATATAGCCTGCGGCCGATAGATATTCACTTGTCCGAAATATGCGGACAGCTCACTTAAAAATAATCTCCTTAGTCACATCAATAAGCTCTTTGCAAACATTTTTCAGCTTGTTGATTTTCGCCTCATTCTCAACAGAAATCTGCACGCCGTAGGTATAGTCTTCCCTCATACCTATAATGCTGTCCATGTCTTCATATTCCAATAATTCAATAAATTTATCATCAAGATTAATCTTTTTATCTTCTTTCAAGTATCTCATTAAGGCAATAGTGCATGTCTGATTCCCTGATTCATACCCCAATTTTGCCGCAATAGCCAAAAAGCAATGATAGATGCAATAAAACCCGGCTGATATTGACCAGTCTGAAAATCCATCCCTTTTAAAAACAGTTATTCCCTCCATGTCATGCTCTGCCTTTGCAAGATGCTTTTTTGCTTCCTCAATATCCGGCTTGCCTTTCAATAATCCCCTGTGCTTTAGCCTTTTCCCTGATTTTTTGCATTCTTCAATCTCTTTTTTTGCCTTGTTCAGGCACCATTCAATTTGGTTAAAAGCGTGCGGCATGTTTAAAAATTCTCCGAATTTTTGACACGCCAAAAAGTCAAAAGACTTTTTGAGCGTTTTTCATTATCTCCACATATTTATCCTGACCGTATAATATAACAGCATTTTTAACTATATCAATAATGGCTTTATTTCTCTTTTTAAGGTTTTCCAGCAAATCCTGCTGTGTTGCCATAATAGCATGAAGCTTTTTAGGCAGCATGCCTTCTTTTTTGTTAATGAACTTATTTATTTCTTTAATATCCTTTTTGTCCATCACAACCACAATATCAATATCGTGCGCTGAGGCATAATTCTTAATGGCTGAGCCATAAATCATTATAATCCTGCCTTCCTGAAAAATTTCTTTAAATTCCTCTTTCCATCTCTTAAAGCCATTGGCTTCGTCAGCAAGCAAGAAAGCTATAAGCTGGCTAACATAAGCCTCATCAAAATTCAGCCTGTAATTTATTGATTTACCGATTTGCCTGCTTATTACTAAATTTTCCTTAAGCAGCCTTTTAAACAGCTTTTGGGCGCCAACATGGCTTATATTCAGGATTTTGCTTATGGAGTTTGCATTATAAAACGCAGTGAAATCCTTGAATAGCAAAAGCAAACTTTCCCTTTCCGCCGAGGTTAAAGACACCATATTAACTCCGAGTTACTATATAGAAACTAGGGGTTACTATATAAACCTTTCTATAGCCAAACAACGAAAAACATCCATGCCATATATCCCATGGGATTTGGGGCATACAATAAACTAACATCAAGCCATTCAAACCCCAACTGCCTTTTTCTAGCCACCGCTACCTACTACCCGCTACTTCCTACCGCTGTCCAACAAAGCCAATATCAGTATCTCCGAATGAGTGTTACTCCTGTCCAGTTTAATTGTATTTTTTGAATTGTCCTTCTTTAAATGATAAGCGACAGCACCCAAAAGTTTATAAGTATAAGATATATATTATATATCTTATGAAAAGAGTCCCAATAACAAAGAAAACCAAGCTTTCCATAGAAGGAATCGAGGGATTTATTGTAAGAGAAGTAACACCGTTTGGCACAAGTGCCAAGGTTAGTTGCCCAAAAGAGTATCTTGGCAAAAAAGCATATCTGGTGATTGTCGGTGATAAATCATGAACGTGTAGTGGAAGGTATCCGTTTTTTAAGGCGTTTTATAGATACCAGTCTAGGAATTAACGAGGAGAAACATAGTATTACAGGGTTTGGATTATCCGAATCCCTGTTGGATGCATCTGCCTATAACACATATTTGGAAACCGTTGGAAACAAGGCAGATACATTGTATTTGCATATTAAGAAAGGGTTAACTGAGATGGTTACATATTCTTACCTTGCTTACATAAAAAGAATATCCGAAAAATTTGATTGGAAAAGTAAGAATTTTATGCTTGCGTTTGACTATACAGATGAAGATTTTTATGGTAAAGTTCAGGGACTGGATATTTTTGGCTGGACAAAAAAAGATGCAGTTACAGGAAAATTCAAATTTTTAACATGCAGTGTTATTTCTGATGAGATACCCCAAAAAGTGCCGTTGGTTAGTATACCCATACAGATAGGGCATAACATCGCGATTAAGAGAAGTCGTGCGTAGCACGATTTGGGTGAAGAAGTCTGCAAGGTTTCGGAACCTCTTAATCGCTGTTAAACTCTCCCGTTAGGGATTGAATTTTAGTGCAACGTTCCCGAAGGGAAAAATTCAAAGTCGTCGTGTCTATATTTTAATCATAGATTGCCGCCAAATAGTAACATTTAAAAAGTATAAATAATATATTCTACTTACAATGTTAAAAAGAGGTTTAAATAAAGTCTCAATTATCTTTCTATTAATTTTCATTTTTTCAATTGTTGGTGTTTCTGTTTCTGCAACACAAGAGGGAGCAAAGATAGGGGATGCATGTAGGGCAAATGCTACTAAATATAGTGGAGAGATAGGTGTAGTCGATAAGAAATGGGATGGTGGTCTTAGATGCTTTAAAGATGGACACTGGGGGATATATGGCAGCACTGCATGGGAATTAGTGAATCCAGAAATTAAATGTCCTGAAGATTATCAACTTAAAGATGGCCTGTGCTATTTAATAGATGATAATAAAAATATATCTACTGATGTGGATTCTGAAGAAGTCACACCTGAATTGTCTGTTACTATTTCGGGTATTAATGGTGAAGTAGAAGTAATGAGGAATGGAGAATGGATTCCAGCAAAAAAAGGGATGGAACTAAAGGTAGACGATCTTATTGCTACAAGTGTTTCTTCAGATGTAATCTTAAAGTATTCTGATGGGTCTACTATTAGGATAAAAGAAGTTACACAACTTGAAATAAGCCGCTTAACTAAAGATAAACAAAAGGCAATAAGGACATTGCTACGGATGAGAAGTGGAAAGATTGAAGCTAAAGTTCATAGAGAAGCAGGTATTGACTCAAATTTCGAAGTATCTACCCCAACATCATTACTTTCTGTCAGAGGTACTATTTTTAGTGTTGAATATGATGAAGAAACAAAGGAGACAATAGTCTCTGTAGAAGACGGCAAAGTTTCAGTCACAGACGAGAATGGCAATGGAGAAGTAATTGTTAATGCTAATGAGTTTACTAGTGTTGCTGATTCGTCACTTCCAGAACAACCAACTTCAAATAATCAAATTCCTAATGATCTTACAAATGATGATGAGAATCCAAATAATTTTATAATTGGTTTAGTAACAATTTTTATTATTATTGGACTTATAATAACGGTTGTTGTACTAATAATGAAGAGAAAAAAATGAAAAGAATACTTTTAATTTTAAGTTTTTTAATATTAAGTTCATTAATGTTAGTTGGTTGTAATGATAATTTAGGAAAAGAGGATTTAGTAGCAATGTGGTATAAAGGAATCACTAATGCAAAAATTCCAGATAAATGTCTTGACTACAAAGAAGACGTATGCGGATTGTTTGATTGCATGGTTGATCAATGTTGGTGTGATGATTCTTCACCAGATTTGCCCATCTTATATGAAACTCATATTGAAATTACAGATGAACAAGGTGCAGAAGATGCTGTAAACGCTTATATTTCTGAATTGATTAATGGCGGGATTGAAACAGAAATTGAAAATCCAAAAGAATTACAAGTTATTAGAGCTTTTAAAATGAATACGGTATTTTACAATGTATTTGTTGAAGATAACGAAGGTAATGAATATGTTTATACGGTTGCTGTAGATGGAACAATTATAAAGACAATTTGCGGTGTTTAGTTGGCGGCAATCTTTTTCTAATTAATAGACACGACGATTGAGTTTAACATCGGGGATAAGAGAAATTCTGCCCCAAAATGCCTCCAAAAGCCCCTCACGCATAGCTTGATTTAAAGTGTTTTACACAGAATTTCCCCTGTAGTGAGCCCGTCCTGGCTGGGCAACCCGCAGCCGACGGAGCGAACGCAAGGGCGGAGCGTAGTGCAACGGAGCGGAGTCTTAACCCCTGTTTAACGCCCCGAGCCCGCAGGCGAGAGCGCAGCGTGGCCCGAGGTAGCGAACGAAGCGAGCGACCTCTGGGAGTAAGCCGCAGGCATAAGGCGGCTATTGTTTGCCTTGCTTTTCATTGCTTGAATTGCCAATTTGCCAGTTCTTCTTGCTTTACCTGCCCTGAGAAGCCGAAAATGCCTTTTCTTGCTCTTTTGTTATGTTTTTGTATGCCGAGGATTATTGCGTTAAACGAC
>JAHJRD010000102.1 GCA_018830945.1 Nanobdellota archaeon
AATCCTCACATGGGGCTTAATGGGAAAACTCCGGCAGAGGAAGCTGGAGTAAAATACATTCTCGGAAGAAATAAATTGATGGGTCTCATCGAACTTGCCGCTAACTTTAAGAAAACAGATGACGTCAACTAAACAATGTCCGATTTCTTAAAGGGGTAAACTTTTTATACTACTTTGCCCGCTGTATTCATAGCAGCGAATGCTGCAGATATCAAAAAACGAGGTGGTAAAATGGCTTTTGAAGACCAAATAATTATTGTGATGTACATAATGCTTGGCGCAGTAGCTGCAATGCTCTATGCTTTAAGGAGAATATTCCTTCTTGAAAAAAGAATACTCAGCCTTGAAAAGCTGATTCTTGATCTTGACAAGAAGCTTGCTGCAAAGTTCGGGAAGAAGAGGTAATAATGCTGAAGGAAGTGTTCAGCCAGCTTAAGAAAATACTGCCTAAAGAGGCTGATGAGTTTGTGGCTGACCAGGAAATCCTGGCTGTTTTTCTTAATTCCCCAAAGCGGCAGCAATTGATGAAAAAAGCAGGGATGAAAGGTATGGACAAGATAAATAAGGTTGTTGAGCAGTATGCAATTCTTAAGATAATGGCTGAGAGAAAGCAAAAGCCAAAGAAAAGGGAAGAAGTGATAAGGATTGAGGATGAGTGTCTTAGCAAGGTGTTTGTCGGCAGGACAATAAGGCTGAAAAAGGCTTCTTCAAAACTCAGCGTTGTTTCAAGCTTGTTAAAGCAGCAGTATCCTAATGCTGCAATTCTTACAAGGAAGAACATGGAGGCTGTTGCAAAGACAGCAGGGATTACTAAGAAGCCGACAGAGTTTGTCGTGTTTGACGCTGACAAAAAGCAGATTGTCGGGGTTAATGTGATTGGCTGAATTCTCATGCAAATAAAACGCATTCTTCCAAGCGGCCTTCTTGAGGCTGACAAGTTCCAGATAAGCATACTCCGGCCTAATAGAAGAAGAGTAAGAAGCTTTAGCTATATCAAAAGACAGTACAAAAAACACCCTTCCTTGTTTATTGCATGCTATAATCCTTCAATTGTTGGAATAGTGTTTGGATTTGTAAAAAGGGATAATGTGCTTCTAGGGGAGATTGCTGTAAAAAAGCAAATGAGGCGCAAAGGGATAGGGAGAAAGCTTGTTAATGCACTTGTAAAAGAGGCTAAAAAGCTTGGAAAGAAAGAGGTTTGCCTTGGGGCGCAGCCTGCTGCTGAAAACTTTTATCTGAAATGCGGTTTCATGCCTGTCTTGTTTGCGCAGATAAAGCATAATAAGGTTCCTAAGGATTATCTTCACAAGGGCTTTGAGATTGAAAAAGAGACAAATTACAAGGATGCTAAAAGATTATTTATTCGCGTTAAGAAGTATGATCCTAAATTAAAAGATAGAGTGAAAAAAGCGTTTAATGCGTATGACGTGATTTTCTTGTTTGTGAAGAAGCTGTGAAAAGCCAGCCTCCGGCATAAGTTCTATTCTTTCAATTTCTCTTCAACAGCTTTCTTCATTGCATTAATATAAACATTCATCTGAAGCCCTGCTTCTTTCCAATCTTCATAACTTATCGGGGAGCCATAATATATGCTTCCGTTCCGTTTTGTCCTTATCTTCTCAAGAAAATTCCAATCTAAAATAAGCTCTTCATGCTTTTTGCATAAATATGCAAACAACGCCTCATGAGTTTTTGTTTTTATTGCATCAAACAATACAAATGCTTCTGCAAGAGTGTGCAGGACATCATAATGTATTTTATAAATGGCATTCCACTTTCCGCTTTCTTTTGGGGTTTCCTTTGCCCATCCTTTTGCTGACTCATAATCTACAAGTGCAATGCCTGCCATTGACTTTATCTGCTCCTTGTTTATTTTTGCAAGTGGTATAAAAGAGCCTTCTGTTTCGCAGGCTGCATATACATCATCCAATATCCTTTCCTTACGCATTTGCCTTTACCTCAACAAAATCCATGCTGCCTTTTACAGTATATCCTTCAACTATATCTTTTAGCAGCGAAAGGTTTAGCTTCCTTAATTCTTCCTTGTCTTTGCATACAAATGTTTGTATTTCCCTGTGCAATTTATTCCTGTATTTCCCGACGTCTATTTTTTCAGGATTTCCGAAAATAAACAAGTCAATGTCGCTTTCGCTGTGCCAGTCCCACCTGCTCATGCTGCCGAAAAGGATAACTGCATTTGCTTTTGGCAGGGAAGCAAGGTGCTGGAGAAATCCTGCTTTAGAGAATGTCTGCAAAGCAAACATTTTCTTCTTTACCCTATATTCTTCGTTTTTATGGTTTGCAATGTAGTAAGGCATCTTTCCTTTTGCCTTTATTCTCTTGATTAGCTTCTCGCTTGCAAACTTCTTTAGCCAGAGCATTGCCTGCGGCCTGCTTATCTTTGCTTTTTTAAGTATTTCCTCAAAATGCCACTGCTTTGCCGGCTCGTTAAGGAAAAGCTCCAATACTGATTCTTCCTTGCTCATAATAGTTAGGTTAATACTAACTAATATTTAAGGGTTTCTGCGAGAAATTAGCCTTACATAACATACTGCTTCAATAAATCACATTCTCTCAAATATCCCAACTCAGGCGGCATCTTCCATTTGAGGGGATCATCTTCCAATGCAAACTCAACCAGCTCTTCAAGCTTTGCAGGAACCTGCTTCAGGTCTACTTCTCCTATTTTTGCCGCATGCCTGTCAAATATCTCTGAAAAAAGCGAATGAACCTGTATATTCTGTGATGAAAGCTTTAATGTAACATACCTCAAGGTGTCATGCCCTATGACAAGGTAATTTGCCCCTTTTGGGTCTCCTGTAAACAGGGTTTTCTTAAGGTGCAGCATGTCTCCTGGCTTGTAAAGGAAATCCATTACGTGATATAGGGGGAAGGTTATCTTTATTAAATTTTCTACCCACTTGCCACTTGACAACTGCCTACGATTACTTTTATAAAGCCATTGCCCATATCCAAGCGTATGAAGGGATTCACGCCAAGATTATATCAGGAAACTATTCTTAACACCTGTGTCAGGAACAACACTCTTGTTGTATTGCCGACAGGCATGGGAAAGACAGCAATAGCAATGATGCTTGCTTCCCACAGATTAGGCTCTTACCCTACTTCAAAGATATTGTTTTTAGCGCCCACAAAGCCATTGGTTTCGCAGCACATGGTTTCTTTTAAAAAGCATCTTGCAGATACAGCGATGTCTGTGATGACAGGCGAGATAAGCCCTGAAAAAAGGGAATTGCTCTGGAACGAATCAACAATCATCTTCTCAACACCGCAGGGATTAAGCAATGACATTGTGAACAACAGGATAAAATTAGAAGAAGTAAGCTGCTTAATCCTGGATGAAATACATCGCTGCACAGGCGACTATGACTATGTATGGATTTGCGAGCAGTACAGCCAGAAGGCGAAATATGCAAGGATATTGGGGCTTACTGCATCTCCCGGCTCAACAATGGAGCAGATAAAGGAAATCTGCAGAAACGCTTACATTGACGAGATAGAGGTAAGGACTCATGAAGACCCTGATGTAAAGCCCTATGTGCAGGAAACCAATGTTGATTATGTTAATGTTGAATTGTCGCATGAATTCAAGCTGATACAGAAATTTATTGTTGATTGCCTTAAAGAGAGAATAAAGGAGCTTAAGCAGTACGGCTATTTTAATTATTCAGGAAAGCCGTCAAGAAAGGACTTGCTTGACATACAAGGCTCTTTACATAAAAGAATTGCTGAAGGCGAGAAAAGTGTTGAATTGTGGAGAGCTGTTTCTTTGGGAGCTGAAGCAATCAAGGTGCAGCATGCTTTGGACTTGCTAGAGACGCAGGGGATATCTGCGTTAAGGCAGTACTTTGACAAGCTCATGGAAGAGTCTGTTAAAACAAAGACAAAGGCAACAAAACGGATTGTTGCTGATTCTAATTTCAAGTCTGCTTTTGCAATTACCCAAAGGCTTTTTGAGGAAGGTATTGAGCATCCAAAGATTGGGGTTTTGAAAGACCTGGTGAAAGATGCTGTTGACGCAAAGAAGGATGCGAAGATTATTGTTTTTAACAATTACAGGGATTCTGCTTTGAAGTTAACAAATGAACTAAACATGCTTGAGGGTGTTTCTGCAAAATTGTTTGTAGGACAGGCAAAGAAAGGTGGAACAGGGTTAAAGCAGAAAGACCAGCTGAAAATGCTGGATGAGTTCAGGAATGCTGAGTTTAATTGCTTGGTGTCGAGCAGTGTTGGAGAAGAGGGGTTGGATATACCTGCTGTTGACATGGTTATTTTTTATGAGCCTGTGCCGTCTGCTATCAGGCAAATACAGAGGAGAGGTCGTACTGGGCGCCTGGAGAAAGGAGCTGTGAAAATATTGGTTACAAAAGGCACTATTGATGAAGCTTATAGATGGACATCATTTCACAGGGAGAGGAAGATGTATTCTGTGCTGTATGAATTAAAGAAGAAAATGGGGCTTGATATTGAACATAAGAAACAGCCCAAGCTTTCTGATTTTGATAATGCCTTAAAGATATTTGCCGATACCAGGGAGCAGCATTCAGGCGTTGCAAAGGAATTGGTTTCAAAAGGTGTTAGTGTTAAGATGCAGAAGCTGATGGTTGGGGATTTCATCGTTTCAGATAGAGTGGGCGTGGAAAGAAAAACCATTGCAGATTTTGTTGACTCTTTGATTGACCAGAGGATATTGCAGCAGGCTAAGGAGCTGAAGCAGAACTTTGAAAAGCCTTTAATGATTATTGAGGGAACAGATGACTTGTATTCTGTCAGGAAGGTTCATCCGAATGCAATCCGAGGGATGATTGCTGCAATTGCTGTTTCTTTTGGCATTCCTATTGTGCATACTAAGAATCCTCAAGATACTGCTGAGCTGTTGATTGCAATTGCCAAAAGAGAGCAGAAGAGTGAATCTTCTGATTTTACTTTAAGGACAGAGAAAAAGCCATTGACATTGAAAGAGCAGCAGGAGTATATTGTGCAGTCATTTCCGAATGTTGGCACGCAGCTTTCTAGAGATTTGTTATTGAAGTTCGGAAGCGTGAAGAAGATAGTTAATGCTTCTCATGATGAATTAAGGGAAGTTGAGAAGATTGGGCTTAAGAAAGCAGAAGAAATAAGAAAAGTCGTTGATGAGGATTATTTAAGCTAATGGAAATGAAACCGCTACAATTTGTAACGCTTTGAAAATACCGCCTTTTTTGATTATTACAATCCCAAAAACTTCAATAATCCATAAACAACAAACGCAGGCCAAACCAAAGCTTTCAAAAAGCCGACAACGCCTGCCCAAAATCCAACTGAGCTTGATATGAAATAAACTGCGGCGCCTATGAATCCAAGGAAATAAGCCCCGCCCATGCCGCACTGGCAGCCAGTCCATCTCTTTGATTTCTCTTCCATACACTTCCCGACTTGTTTTTTATTTATTGTTTTTTTTGCCATAGAATTATTATTGTATTAATAACTTATAAAGATTGCTTATCGGTTTCTTTCATGCCATTTCTCAATCTCATTCTCAAGATAGCAGGGATATGCGTTGAAATTTGCCCTTGCAGTTGCCATATACTGGTTAATCCCTTCCATTGTTGTTGCGTCCCTGATATCCTGCCTGTTAAAGAACTCAACAACAGAATCAACAGAGCTGTTACAGTCATTGTCTGTAACAATTATCTCCCAAAGCCCATCCTCTCTTATTGGAGATTTTGCGTAGAACTGCTCAAAAAGGCATTTATCAGAACTGTCCTCAAACCTTGACCATCTTAGTTCCCAAATTTTATTTCCTTCAACATCATTTCCATAAACAGAAACCCTTAATTGCTCTGCATTGCTCCATACTTCCACATATGAAACGCCGACTGGCTGTACCTGGTGATATTCTTCATCCACGCTTATCTCTTGCTCTGCAGGCACCATGGGTGCAACAGTTGTTTCAGGTTCTGCTATTACCTGCGGTTCAACTGCCTGTTCCTGGTTTGCCACAGGCGCGCCTCTTGCGCAGCTTAATCCTATTAAAAGGGCAGAGATTATTATTGTTTTTTTGTTCATCTTATTTTTATCTGAATCATGCCAGATATATAAATATTATGGCTGGGAATCACCCTTAAACTCTTCCAATGAAGTATAAATCGGGCTTGCATTCTTCAGTTCGCTTTTCATCAATTTAAATGAATCAACCAAAAACTCTTTAGCCTCAACTTTAACTTCCTGGGCATTTTTAATAAATTCTATAGGCTTTTTCAAAGCCTTTACCCTGCCGAGAGTCAAATGGCACTTAAACGTCTGCTCGCCTGAAAACATTGTTAACAATGCTTCGTCAACCTTCTGCTGCAAAGCAATCAAAGGCTCTTCAGGCTCAAGCCCCACCCAAATCACGCGTGGCCTTTTTACATCAGGGAAAAAGCCGATATTACCAAGCCTTAACTTGAATGCATTAAACTTTACCTCTTTCAAAGCATTCTTTAACAAATCAAGCTTTCCTTCCTCAACCTCTCCAAGGAACTTTAATGTAACATGAAGGTTTTTCTTTGGAACCCACGCAATCTTTGCATAGTCCTTCTTAAGCCTCTTCTGGAAATCATATAAATAATCCTTCACTTCAGCAGAAGCGTCAACTGCAATGAATAGTTTCATAGGAAATACAAAAGAAGCGAGGTTTAAAAGGGTTTTCCAGCAAACTTTATAAATACCCTGTCCATTCTACCCTCAGAAGGCAAAATGAGACAATATATAGCTGCACTAACACTGGCAACAATAGCAGGCTGCGTACAGCCGGGATTTGACGAAGACCTTGATACTTATGCGCCTGCGTGCGACAACAAGCCTCACGTGTCTGGAACATTCCGTGAATTCTCAATTGACTGCGGAGAATACCATCTTGAGCAGCAGCAGACTGATTTTGATTGCACTTTAACGCTTGACAGGAATTATGAAGGCTGCACAGAACAATGGCATAACGGAAACTGCCATCAGGATGATGTGCTTGACTTGTGGTCCAAATCCTGCCCTGTATATGATGAAGAAGGGATTCTCATATCAAATACAAATGAGTTTTCAAGGCTTCCAAATGCAGAGCAGAACCAGCAGTACCAGGATGCCAAAATTAATATTGGCTATGAAGCTGGAAGACAAAGATGGAATGACTGGAACAATTATTAAGCTTCTTCTTTTGCGTGCTGATAAACTGATTTTAATGCCACTATTATTGCAGCTGGTATCACAAATGTGACAATTGCGCTGAATATTGAGCTCAGTGTATAGCCGATAACAGCAACCTGTCCCAGAAGGCTTCCTCCAAGGCTGGAGATAAGCACAAGCACAAGAGTTGTAAACAAGAAGTTATTTGTCTGGTGTATCTCAATATTCAGGAAACCCACTATCAACCCTAAAACTATAAGCGTTGAAATCATTAAAGGAGTCAAAGGCCAGAAGCCTGCGACAATTGCAAGCACTATCCCAAATATGAAAGCCCATGCTCCTGCCTTGTTTAAAGTATACTTTGTAATCTTTTCAATCTTGACTTGAGCTGCTTTAAGCTCTTTATTCTTTTGTTTTGCCATAAAACCACCTCTTTGTATTAAATAATACACGCAAAGAAACAATATAAAGCTTTTGCTCAGCCAAACATCTTCTTGTAATCAGTATCCTCTTCAACGCATTTCACTTTGCGCACAGCCTGCTCAAAGTCATTATGAAGAATATGCACCCTGTTTGCCCTTATCCCGAAGTACCCTGCCTCTGTGCACACAAGCCTGATGTCAGCGCCTGAAAGCCCTCTTGTCTGCTCAACAAGCTTTTCAATGTCAACTTTTTTCAGGTTAATGCCTGCAGTGTGTATGCTGAATATTGATTTTCTCGCGTTTGCATCAGGCATTCCTATCTCAATCAGCCTGTCAAGCCTGCCAGGCCTTATCAATGCATGGTCAAGGATGTCAAACCTGTTTGTTGCGCCTATGATTTTTACATTGTCAAGGCTTTCAAACCCGTCAACCTCTGCAAGAAGCTGCATGAATGTGCGCTGCACTTCCCTGTCACCTGAAGTGCCTGCGTCAACCCTGTGCGATGCTATGGCATCCATCTCATCTATGAATATTATCGAAGGCGCTTTTTCACGCGCAAGCTGGAACACCTCTTTCACAAGCTTTGCCCCTTCGCCTATGAATTTCTGCACAAGCTCTGAGCCGACAATCTCAATGAATGTTGCGTTTGTTGCATTTGCCAATGCTTTTGCAAGAAGTGTTTTCCCGCAGCCAGGGGGGCCGTGCAATAAAACACCTTTCGGCGCTTCTATTCCAACCTTCTGGAAGATGTCAGGCCTTAGCAATGGAAGCTCAATTGCCTCTTTTAATTCCCTTATCTCATCCTCAAGCCCTCCGATATCACTCCATTTTATGGAAGGCTTTCTTGATACAAGGAATGCCTCTGGGCTGCATGTTCTTGAGCCTTCAATTCTTTCAAGAATTGTCAAAGAGCGCTGCTCTGCAAGCACTGTGTCTTTTACTGAGAGCTTTCCTTTAATATTTTCATTAACATCAACAAGAAACAGGTTGCCGTTTGCAAGCTTTACAACTGCCTTGTCTCCGATAAGGTTTACGACTTCGCAGACAAGCAATGGGGGCTTTTTAGTTTTTTCCATTTCAAGCTTTGCCTGTGTAAGCTCTGCTTTTAATTGAGCAATGCTCAGCTTAAGAAGTGTGTTTTCTCTTTCAATATCCATAGAAATCATTGAACTGCCTGCTAAAGTTATATTCTCAACATACATACTATACCTCTTTTCTTGGTTGTGAGAATGTTATGGGCTATTATAAACTTATCGGGGTTTTAGTTGCTATAAGCATCTTTGTGAAGCTTGTGCAGCTCCTTGCTTTCCCTGAAATTTTTAAGAAGAATGTTTATTTCTTTTGCAACAGCGTTCTTTAAATCCAAAGGATGCATCTTTTTTGCAACAAAATCCTTTTCAACAGCATCATAGCTTTCATACACAAGATTCCCGCCGTACTTCTCAGGCCTTTCAACAACAAATTTTTCCCCTCTGTCTGTTTTCATCACAAATATGAGATATTGCAGCAAGGCCATTATGCCGTTATCAGGTTCGCCTGCAACGCATTCAGCATTATTTATCTTTGATTTTACCTTTGCCTCATCATCAAGCAAATCAATCTTGCTAGACTCAATGCTTGAGCTCATCTTTACGCCGACAAGCCCGCGGATTATAGGGTTCAACAATTCAATTCTTGGCTTGTATCCTATCTTTGGCAGCTGTTCCCTTGCATAAACCATTATCTTTCTCTGGTCCATTCCGCCGAACTGCATCTCTGCCTTAAGATATTCCTCATCAAGAGCCTGCATAAGGGGATAGATTAATCCTGAGAGCCTTGGGTTGTCTCTGAGCTTTACAACTTCTGAGGCAGCCTTTGTGCAGTCATGGACAGAGCTTATTGTGCTCAGCTTGAGCAGGTCATGAAAGTATTTTTGGTTAAGCTGCAGCTCGCTTCCTTTTACGAATTCCAGTTTTTTTATGTCAACCCCTATTGTTTTAAGAATTGTTATGATTGCCTCCTTGTAATAGGCATATCTTTTTTCGAGTATGTCCCAGCCAACACCGTCTAAAGCAGCATGCACATCCGCAAGAAGTATTTTTACCTTTAATCCTGCTTTCAGAAAATCAGCAATCTTCATCATTGGAAAGAAATATGCTATTGAAATGCTTCCTGTGGGCATTGTGCCCCAGTAAACGCATGCTTCTTTCTTGCCTAGAACTTCCTTAAGCTCATCTTCTCCAATAACTTCCTGCAGGTTCCTTGTTACAAGTTCAAGCTTTGCTTTTGCGCCCATTGTACTATTAGCAAGAATTCCCCTATTTATATCTTTTTCCCACAACAGGCACTGTCTGAAAAGTGAGTGATAGACCTTATAAGGGGAAAACACCCTATTTTAATTGCTAAAACGAGGTGTTTTCCAATGACAGAAATACATACAACCTTTTTTAACTTTTCGGAAGTCACACTCCTAAGTGAGATAC
>JAHJRD010000103.1 GCA_018830945.1 Nanobdellota archaeon
GGCAACATAATGTCTTGAATCTAGTTCGTTTAGAGTAGATAAATAAAATAGTTTATTATCAATAATCTCCTCGTTTTTCATAATATTTATAAGACTCTACTCTTTATAAATATATCACTTTATTTTGCGGTAAGCCCTTAGCCTGAAAAGGGCTTATTTTGCAATTGCATCCATACTGCTTCTTATAGCAGCAGGCATTGTGGCAACTGCATTTACACCCCCGCCTCAGCCAGGAGATCCTACACATGATACGCTTTATACACGTGTAATCTCAAGCATGAATGGGATGAACGGATTAGTTAGTGTTGATTCAAGCATTGCATCAACAAATAATATATCAGCCGCAGGCGTGAATTCTGTATACGGCATAGAGGGGAGGCATTCTTCAGGATATTACGGCAGGCTGGGAACTTCAACGCACGGTGTTTACGCATACGGCCCAACAGGGCTTGAGGCAAGGAACCCGAACGGCGTTTATGCAATGCTTGCTGACCCATTAGGTTTCGGGCTTTATACGCCTAATGGCGTGTCTGCAGGATATTATTCAGGCGGCCCTTTCTCCGGAAGTTCAGTAAGCACAGGACCGATTGCAGCAAGCTCGCTTAACACAGCCGGCGCATGCTCCTGCGGGGCTGTCAGCGCATCAGACACAGTGGATGCAAACAAGGGATTCTCAAAAAGCGGGCTGGCCGGGACATCTGGCTCATATGTTTTTACAGACACAAGCGGTGCTAAAATAACCATAACCGTAACAGGCGGCATAGTGACTTCCTTCGGCTGATGCTTTTTTTGAAGAGAATTAACTAAGGCTGGTGAACAGCATGCATTAAGCGAATCATTTCAGGGACTGAGCGCAGCTAAGCATTGCAGGCGATATTGCATAATGCAGGCAAACAAGAACAATCCGCCGGAGGCCGGCTTTTCTTTGGCAGCCTGCCTTACCAAAACCCTTATTAATCCACACTCATTTTAAAATACCATGAGCGACTACAGGGAAGTTTTTCTCACAAAGCTGGAAGCAAAGAAAACCATAATAGACGCATATAAGATAAAGGCTTCTTCTGTCTTTGACATGAATGAATTATATGAATCAATGAACAGGTGGTTTGAGCACAAGGGATATGACTGGAAGGAATTAAGGTACAAGCACATTGACATGCCTGACGGAAGGAAAGTGACTGAGATTGGCTGGGAATGCACAAAAAAGCTTGATGATTATGTTTCATTTGTAGTCACAATGGGCGCGCAGATAGTCCTGACAGATGTTGAGGTTAACCTGCCGAATAATGTAAAGAAAAAGATGAACAAGGGCTCAATTGAGAGCAAATTTGCCGCATACCTGCAAAAGGATGTTGGCATCTGGGAGAAAAAGGCCCTAGGCCATTTATTAGGCTTAATCTATGAGAAGATTTTAATAAGAAAGCGCCTTGAGGAGTATGAAAAGGCAATGTTTGCTGAGATACACACATTCTTTGACGAGGTAAGGCTTTATCTTCAAATCAGATAGCTTTCATGCCCTTTCTTTTCAAACCTTACAATGTTCTGCACAAAGCTTTCTATCTTCTGCTCATGGCTGACAAGGATTACCTGCGAAGTGTCAAGCTCATCCAATACAAGCTTCATCTTCTCAAGCTGCTCTTCTGAAAATCCGTCTGTGGGCTCGTCAAGTATTATGATGTCTTTTGTTTTTATATCGCTCATGAGCTTGTTAATTACCTGGTTAAGCGCTAATCTGTAAGCCAGAGCAGCGGCTGTCTTCTCCCCTCCTGACAAAAACGCATAGTCAATCTCATACCCGTTCTGCTCAACAAGGGGCGTAAACTCAGGGTCAAGCCTTATTGATATTGATTCATTGTCTACAAGCATTGCAAACCATTTTTCAAGCAAAGAGCTGAAGTCAGCATGGGCTTTTGCCATCACGCTTTTTTCCATTTCAGACATTAAGTTCACAAAGTAATCATCAATCCACTGCCTTACAACGCCCATTCTTTCCATTTCCTTCTTTTTTCCCTCTTTCTTTTTCACTTCAGCAGAAAGCCCGCCAATCATTCTTAAAAGCATTGATGATTTTGCCTGCATTTCAGCTGCCTTTACCTCTGCTTTTTTCAATTCATCAAGATATTCTTCAAGCTCCCGCCTTGCATTCCTCTGCCTTGATTCAATCTCAGGCAGGATTTTCAATTCATCTTTTAATTTTAGCCCCTCTTCAATCAATTGCCTGAGGGTTTCCCCATTTGACTTGACTCTCGCTGCAAGATTTTCCTTTTTCCTTAATGCATCTTCCATCTCTTTCAGCTTTGCCTTCAGCAAAATTTCTTTCTTTTCCTCATCCCTTATCCTTTCAATCTCAGAATTAATCCTTTCAACTGCCTGCTTCAGCTCTCCCTCTGTCCTTAAGCGCATGCCGAGCTCTTCTTCAATCTTTTCAAGCTTTTGGTTTTCCTCGCTGCTTATCCTTTCCTTGTGCTTGTTTTCAACCTTCTGCATGCAGGTTGGGCAATTGTCAATCTCCAGAATTTTCTTTTTCAGCTCATCGCAGTGCCTTTTCCCTGCTTTTAATGAGTGAATGCTTTCAACAGCCTTTCTCATCTGCTCTTCAACTGCTTTAAGCTCATTTTTCTTTGAATTTATTGCTTCAACAAAATCCTTTCCAGACGGCTTTTCTGCATTCTGCTTCAGCTTTTCCTCAAGCTCCTTAAGCTCTGCAGTATCTATTTTATTTTGGCTTTCAACAAGCTTTTGCCTGTGCTCAATGATTGAAGCCCTGTGCTTTGCAGCTTCTATTTTCTTGATTTCAGCCTCTGCTTCTTCAGCTGCCTTCTTTTTACCTTCAATATCTTCCTTTGCCTTTTCAATAACCGGTGTAAACAGTTTTATGCCTTCATTCAAAAGCCTGGATTCTTCCCTTGCTTTTGTCTCCTCATCCTTTTTCTGCTCCAAATCAGCTATTGCTCCTGCAGCCTCTCTTTTCTTCTCGCCTGCTTTTGAAGAGACAAGCTTTGCATTCTCCCTTATTCTCTTGAACTTGTCAATTCCAAACACATACCTTAATGCATTCAGCCTTGATTCCTTGTCACCCAAAAGAATCTGCTTCATGTCTTCCTGCGAAACATACACAGTGTACCTGAAAAGCAAATCATTCTTTGTTAAGGCTGCTTTTGGATAATTAATCAATTCAAGCACTTTCTGCTTCAGCTCAACAGTAGTCATTGGCTTTTTCTCATTGTCAATCTCAATAAAGCCAGAGTCCTGTGAAACCCCTGTTGCTGTTCTTTTTAGTGTTCTTCCGATTGTTACATGCTTTTCCTCTATCTGCATCTCAAGCAAAACACTGCCTTTGTCAGAGCCGTTTCTTAGCAAAGAAGCCCCTGAAAGCTCTCCTCTTCTCAAGCCGAACAATGCAAACTCAATTGCCATTAATACAGTTGATTTCCCGCTTCCTATGTTGCCTGACAATAGTATGCTTCCTTCAGGGAAATCAATCTCCTCATGCAGATAGCTTCTTATATTGTCTAATATCACCTTTTTTACAAGCATGTTCACTCCACTTTGTTACGTTCTCAGCTTCCCTTCGCTTTCGCTCGGTAAGCATATGCCTCTTTATCTAACAGAAGTTTATAAATTTATAGGTAGTTAGTAAATGATTTATGGGTAGAAAAAGGCCGTCTGCAATTTTATTATTTTTCGGATTTTCTGGAAAATGTTCAATAATTCTGGAAAAATTCCATAATCTCCGGAAAAATGCAGGTTTTTTCGTAGAAAGTTATATAAAGAACGGAAGTATGAATGAGGTTTATGGCTGTAGAACTCAAAAAACTATTTACAAATAAGGCATTTGTTTTAAAAATTCAGGCAAAGTTGCCGAAAATATTTAGGATAACTGAAATAGAATGCTCGCGGGCAGGCAAGATAGGAATGGAGGTAGGATCTTTAAGAGAAAGGGCTGTTATTGCCTTATTTATTGCACAATTAGGAAAAGAAGTAGTAAATACAGATATACCTATTACTGAACCAGAGGCTGATGTTATAATATATGGCAAGCCGGTTTCTATAAAAACAATAACAGCAAATAGTGGCGTTAAGGCAGTATGGACCGTGGATGCTCAAAGCGCACAAAATTTCATTAATAATTATAAACCAAAATGTGATATAATTCTCGTGCACATATTCTGGGGGCTTGAAAAAGGGGGATTCTATTTTATACCTCTTGATGTTCAGAATGAAATTTTTAATAAATTGGGTTCTGCTGCGTATCTTCAGATGCCTAAGCCCGGGACAAACCCAAGGGGCGTAGAGTTTAGTAAGGATGCGTTAAAGCAGCTAATGATGCACAAAAAGACAATTATAATTACCATAAGATGGGAGAAGGACGCAATCGATTATGATGTGTATGGCCGTTGGGTAGATTATTGGAAAGATTGAATAGTTGTCTTTGATTTTTCATCCTTTAACCTCTTTTCAGCCAGTTTACAGTATTCTTCAGATATATCATACCCTATAAAATGGCGCTTAGCCTTCAAGGCAGCCAATGCAGTCTGCCCGCTGCCCATAAAGGGGTCAAGTACAATGTCCTCTTCAAATGTATATAACTGAATGATTCTTCTTGGCAGTTCTTCTGGAAATGGAGCGGGGTGGCCAATTTTTCGCGCCGAAGTTGCAGAAAATGGCCATATACTTTTTGTGAAATCAATGAACTCTTGTTTTGTGATTGAATCTTTTTTATTTGGGGTTACTCGATAGAAGGAATCTTTTGAGAATATAAGAATATACTCATGTACATCTCTCAAAACAGGATTTTTTGCGCTTTGCCAGCTTCCCCATGCTGTTGAGGTTCCTGCGCTTGAAGATTTATCCCATATTATTTCCCCGCGCATAAGGAACCCTAAATCAAGCATTATTTGGATAAGATAGGAATGCAGCGGTATGTAAGGTTTTCTGCCTATATTGGCAAGGTTTATGCAAGCTCTGCCACCAGGAATTAATACCCTCTCTGTTTCTTTCATCACATTTTTTAAAAGCGCAAGATATTCTTCCAAACTCAAATCCTGATCATATTCTTTTCCTACATTATATGGAGGTGATGTTACCATAAGATGCACTGAATTGTCAGGCAATTCTTTCATTCTTTCACTAGAAGAGCAGAATATTTTATTTAGGTTCTGTTTTGGAATTTGATTCTCTTGTATAGATTCAGGATTTGGTTTTTTACCTAATTCTTTATATAATTTTGAATTATAAAACTTGGAAGAGTCGTGATTTAGTCTAGCTGATACTCCAAAAGCGCTTGTTTGAGTCCCCTTTTTCATAATGCCTCTTTTTTATACAATCAAGAATACTCTCCCCCTTTTTTAACTTTGCTATCCATTATCTCAAATTTGTGTAACTTTATCCAAAATTATGAAAGATTTAACTAACAAAATGTAAATATTAACCAACAAGCGCAAATATTAACAAAAGCGCAGCATCCTTTTGGGCTGTAATAAATTGCAAATCGGATTATTTTTTTCCATAGAAACTTTAAAATACCCTCTCCCCTGCTATAATACCATGCGACACCACGGGCACAGCAAATGGCTTCTTCTGCTGGCAACAGCAGTGATAATCGCAGGCTATGTAGTGCTTTACATGCAGGATACATCGCTTGAGGAAGCTCCGTGCTCTGCAGTAGGCGGGGCTTGCAGGGCAAACTGTCTTGTTGGCGAGGCAGAGGCAGGATGGTGCGGTGAGTTATTATGCTGTGTTACAACCGGTCTTTCAGTAACAAACGCAGATATTGCAAATGCAGTAAAGCAGCGTGATATCACAATGTGCAGCAGGTTTGGTGAAAGCCAGCAGGCATCCTGCAAGATTCTTGTTTTGGATTCAATTGCAAATGACTTTGCGCTTAAGTATGATGATGCATCCTATTGCGAATCTATTTCAAGTACTGGAATTAAAGACAGCTGCTTTCAGGCAATTGCATGGAAAACAAATAATATGGATATGTGCAGCCAAATATCCACGCCAAATGCAAGGGACAGGTGCATGATTTATTTTGCGCAGAAACAGAAAAACTGGCAAATCTGCGCTGAAAACGTGCAGGTTGACATTAACAGGGACCAGTGCTTTAAGCAGCTTGCTGTTGCAACAAAAAGCATTGAAACATGCAGCCAGATTTCCATTGAGTCAATTGCTTCTGACTGCATGCTAAAGGTGGAGCTTGCATTGAATTCAGAAAACAATGTTGACTGCAGCATTATTGCAAAAGATGACTGCTCTTCTGTCAAGGGATGCAAGCCAGTGCTTATAACAGACCCCCTTGAGTCATTAAAAGATGCTTATGCAGGGTGCGCAAGGAATACAAGGCACTTCTGCGAGACAACAGGCGGGACATGGATTGTAAAAAGGGACGGGCTTTTTGATGTTGAATCCTGTGACTGCGGCAGTGAAGCATATTATGAAGGTTATGGCTGCTTTGACTGCAGCAAGTTTGAGCATGCAAGGAATAATTGCTTGAAAAGGATAGTGTAAAATCTTCAAATAATCCCAAACACTGAATTTGCCTCTGCAACAACCCTTCTTTCAAAGTCAGCAGATTTTTCTCCGTCTGCTTTTTCAATATCCAGCAATCCCATCAGCTTTTTCACAAGCCCGGGCTCCTGCTCAGGTAAAAACAACGGAATGTCGCTTTTTGTTTCCTTCATAATCTCTTCAGGCGTCACAGCTGTTTGCTTTAATTCATCAAACTCTTTTGTTAAAAGCCCTGAAGTGTTTTTCATTGCAAAGTGCGCGCTGCCAAGCTTTTCAAGTATTGACTTAAAATTAATGTCAGACTGCCTGCCTGAACCTAATACCCCTTCTGCCCTTAAAAGCACAATCTTGCCATCAACATTTATCTTTGAAACAGCATCAAACATTTCATCGCTGAATTCAGATGCTGTTTTTCCGTCTGCATTAAACCTTAATGGGACAACCTCTTTCATTTTTACAGGAACTCTTTTGTATCCATTCTCCTCAACAATGAAAAAGCCGCCATTTCCCTGCTCTTCAAGCTCCTTGAAGTTATTCGGGAACAATGCGCTTGGAAATGTAATATTCCCTTTTCCGTGCTTTTTCTCCAGCAATGCGTGCACATGCCCGCCTGCATAATAATCAAAATTCTCAGGAAGCATTGAGGCTGGCATTGAATCCATATTTTCCATTCCGCTTGGCTTTAGCTCATCCAATGCAGTATGGAACATGAATATCTTATATCCTTCCTCGCTGCTTAAGTGGCTTGTCTGTATCTGCTTGTAATCCTCTGATTCCAATCCGCCTTTTCTTCCCAGCATTCCTGCAACCTTTATTCCATCATGATTAGTGAACATTAATTTATTGCCTTCAACCTTAAACACATTCTCGCATAATCCTGCCTTTTCCAATACGTCAAGCATTGTCTTGCCAGAAGGCGAGAAGTCATGCGAGCCTGCTATTGTATATACTTTTATGCCATTGTCTTTTAATTTCTTCAATGCAGAAACAGTATCCCTAATCAAATCAATTTGCGGTATTGCAGTGTTAAACAGGTCGCCTGCTATCAATACAAAATCAACCTTCTCATTAATGCAACAATTAACAGCATAATTAAAAGCATCTATCGTAAGCTGCTTCATCTTCGGCTCTGACCATCCGCCGATATGGCAGTCTGCAATGTGCGCGAACTTCATGAAAAGAGGGATAGTGTGGTGGCTTATATATGTTTTTGTCTTTCAAATAGAAAAATCAGATTACTGCCATAATCTCTTTAATGGTTTTGTCCATTCGCCTGTCGCACTGCTTTATCTTCTTAAACAGTCTTTCATTCTCTTTCTGGTGCCTAATCAAATATTGTATTAATTCTTTATTACTCATGCTTCCTCCATTTTATCATAAGACTTAACCTTATTTAAGCCTTTTGTCTTTAATTTTTCTATTAGAATATTTAACTTCATATTATCTTTTCTTACTTTCTCCATATACGCCTTTAAACGCACTTTATCATTTGTCAGTTTTAAGACCTGCCTTTCAAGGTATTTATTTTTTCCCTCAATCATCAGCTTCTGCATGCCAAAAGTAAGAAAGGCAATTATTACAAAAAGTGAGATTATCAGCCCCATATGCTGCTGGTATGTAAAGGTTAATATAACAAGAAGAGTTTGCTCAATGCTGTAAGCAATAAGAAATATTCCGTCAATTGTGTTATTGTGCTCATAAGAGAATCGTTTTAATGCTTCTGTGCATTTGATTAGTCTTCCCAACATATTTTTACAGGAAACATCACCTTTATTCATGACAGCACAAAGAAAGGCGGGCATTTATAAACTGAATCCATATAATTTATATAAATTATATATCTCACACAATCAGCGGCGTCACATAAACCTCAACAACGCCTGCAAATAATGTGCATAGTATTGCCAACAGAATCAAATCCAAAGCATCAAGCATTACCTTGTTGAATATCTTCTCTCCCATCTTGTGCCTGATAATGGCAACTGAAATCAATCCGCCTGCAAGCCCGCCAATGAAATAAGCAAGAATCTCAAAAATCCCGTGCGTCATGTACCTTGTAATGCCTATTGCATACATGTGCGAGTATGTGGCTATCTTCATCAACCCCCCTGCAGCAGCTATCTTCTCAACATTTGACCTTACAAACGAGCCTATTGCAGATGATATGACAGAGGCGTTCCATGTTAATATGAAAATCGCTCCTGCTCCGTAGAAGAATGAGAAAAACACGCAGAAAAACAATACCTTGAGGTTGTTTCCTATAATGCTTCCTAAAAATCCCATCCCTGCAGCATTTCCAGTAACCTGGTTGTTGATTGAGCTTATTGTGAACATCTGCGTTGCAAACAAATCCTGCACAAAGCTGGCTGGCAATGCAATGAACCATATTGAGAATGCAATCACAAAGCCTAAAAACAAATAAATGAATGAAAGCAGCGCCCTCCTGTGCTCTTTTAGTATGCTTGTTTCCTTCTCAATCTTTGCTTCCTTGCTCTCTTCAAGCGCTATAATCTTGTACATCAATGGGATGCAGGCCATTACAGTAAGGAATACAACAATCAGGCTTGCCTGCTCCCTGAATATCCACAATGCAAGGAACACGGCTATTGACGCATACAAAGCCCCTAACGGCAGCATGTGCCACGGCTTTCTTTCTGCTCCCTCAGGAGTGAGAAGGTCTTCAAGCACCATGGGTTAATATTAGGGATATGGCTTTAAATAGCTTTTTGTATGGATATAGGGGTTATTGGTTGTTAGTTATGTGTAATGGTTGGTGGAGAGCGAAGGCAGTCAAAAGAAAGGCCGAGCTTCGCTGGAATTCAAGCATTCAAAGCTCTGATAATAAAAGCAATAGAATTGCGCCGGAGGCAGCTTTTCCCTCATCAGAACCCTTATATACAAGTTAAATCTTATCAATAATATGCCAAAGCAAAAAGTTTCAACAGAAGAATTTGATACAGGGGCAGGGCTTCCATTGCCTAAGTTCCTGTGCGACGGAAAAGAATACTTTACATACGAAGAAAGGCAGAGGGCCTGGAAGAGAGGCATTGCTTATGAAAGAAGAATGAAACTATTGAACAAGAAGAAATCATAAAAATTCAGGCATAACCTTTATTCTGGTAACAATGCGCTTTTCAGGATCAGGTGTTTCATGCAGCAATATGAAATAGATGCCTTCTGAAATAAGGGCATTCTTCACTTCTTTGATTTCTAAAGCTCTTTTTAGCCTTGTATCATGCGTTATAAAATAGTATGGTTTGCCTAGTTCTTTAAGCGATATGAATATTGCCAAATCCTCTTTATGCAGCGCGTAAAGCTCTTTTCCGTCAACTATCGTGAAAAGGCCGTGCTGCCTTAATATCTGTTTTATTTTATGCTTTTTAATCATCTGCTCAGCCAGACTATAATAATAATCCCAATCATGCTTTGCCTGCACATATTTGAAATCAAAATGCATGCCAGACATGGCAAGATGCACAAATCGCTTCTCGCGCTCTTTCCATATTTGAGTCTTCTTTTTATCAGTAAGTAGCCAGAGCACTTCTTTTACAACAAGATCTGGGATTATGACTGCAAAATTATGGTACTCAAGGTAATCCGTCCATTGTTTTGCAGCCTTGTTTGATTCTATTTCCTCAACAATGCGAAGCCACTTGTTTGCATCAAGCGCCAGGGTGTTTGTTTTCATGCGAAAAGCTAAGGAAACAGCTGTTTAATAACCTTTGCTCAAAAAAACATCTATTTTTCCGGCGTCAAAGTAAATTTTTAAGATTTATCGAAAAAATGAAATATTCTTTGAAAATTTGCTAAAAAATCCGGAAATTTGTATAATGCAACCCAAGAAAATCATTGCGCCGGAGGCCTGCCTTCCATACCCAATACCTTTATAAAAGCCCTTTACAATAATAACAGGAATGGAACAGCCGCCAAGGGAAATCATTGAAAAGCTGGAAAACATGACAAAGCATGACAATGTCAGGCTTATGGAGAGGGGGAATGCTGCAATCTTCGCATCATTGTGCGCAGCACACAACCTATGCACAAAGACAGCTATCTTAATACCAGACCAGGGAGGCTGGACTTCTTTCCGCAATTATCCCAAGATGTTTGGGATGAAAACAATAGATGTAAAGACTGATTACGGCATAATTGACTTAAAGGACTTGAAAAACAAGTCAAAGGACTGCGCTGCTTTTTTATTCACATCATTCGCAGGATACTTTGCAGAGCAGCCTTTGAAAAAGATTGCAAGCGTCTGCAAGGACAATAATTGTTTGTTAATAGAGGATGCGTCAGGCGCATTGGGATATCCAAAGCTGTGCAATGGCAAATATTCTGACATTATTGTGGGAAGCTTCTCAGACGGAAGCTCTGTAAATGTTGGCTATGGCGGATTTATGTCTACATTAAAGCCGGAATACATTGATGCTGCAAAAGAAGTGTTTTCAATAACAAAGCTGCATCCTGTATTGTATGGCCAGCTTATGAAAAAGCTTAATTCTTCAAGGCTGAAGATGCTTCTGGCTTTGGCTGTGAAAGTCAAGAAAGAGCTAAAAGGGTATGAATTAATACACGGAAGGGAAGAAGGGCTGAATGTTGTTGCAAAATACAATCCGGAGCTGATAAAGTACTGCATGATTAACCGCTATCCCTATATTTTATGCCCGAGCTATACAAGGGTTAATGAAAAGGCAATTTCAATTGAATTAAAGGCATTGAGTGATAAGGATTTAATGAAAAGAGTGTGAAAGGAAGAGCTTTGCTGCACTTTATTGCTTCCAGTGTTTTAAAACAATTAAAACACGCCGGAGGCCGGATTTCTAGCAATTAACAATAACTTTCTCAATATCCTTAACGCCGCAAACTTCTGTCTTCCCAAGAATATCAACTTTAGGCAGCACTTCAATGCTTGTTATAGCGCCAACTTCTTCTTTTTCAATATCAAACCTTTTCAAGTCAGCAACATCCATCTCAGTTTCAATCTCTTTCTGGTATCCGCCTGAGCTGCCCAATGCCCTTATTATCAGCCCTGTTATCTTTTTTGAGCCAAGGCTTTCAATCATCAGTGTTATTGTATCATCACTAACGCACGCATATTTAATCACAACATTTGTCCCTATCTCGCACGCAGCAAGCTTTTCATTTGTTTCCTCAGCATGCTTTAGCAGCCCTTTTGAGAATGTTCCGCCCCATGCAAGTATGACAACAGCAAGCAGGATAGCTGTGCACAGGATTAATACAGCTGAAACTATTGTAGCAATACCTCTTTTATTCATAAATTATTGATGTGGTTTAGGATATATAAAGATTTATATATCACATTTGCTTTACTTCCTGCTATGGCAGATGATGCAGCTTTGACAGGATATGAGGCAGGATTATTAAGGCATCTTGTTGATTATGCATGGCCTAATGTAAAGGCAGGCAATCTGGAGCAATTCCTGTCCCAATGGAGAGGATGGGCAGTGGGCCAGCCAAACACTGATTTGCTTTTTAAGGTTTCTGAATATATTGAATCAGGCATAAGGGAAATTCAGGCGGAAAGCTTTTCAGGAGTGTATGATTTTGCCTGTGCGCTTTATGAAAAGTTAAATGCTAAACCAAAACAATCAAAGGAGATTGAAGCTGCGCAGTGCAGGGCTGTGTCCTTATTGCGGTGGTTCATACAGACATATGAGACAAACATGGAGCACCAAGGCATAATACAATAGGAATTGCAGCCTCCTTTCAGCTATATTTATAAACTTCCCTTTTCTCCTTACCTACCATGCTAATCGGAATAGTCGGCAAGGCAAACGTTGGAAAAAGCACTTTCTTCAAGGCTTTGACAATGTCAGACATCTTAATAGCAAACTATCCATTCGCAACCATAAAACCCAATCGCGGGATAGGATATGTGAAGATTGGCTGCGTTGACACTTTTTTCAAGACACAATGCAATCCAAGGTTTGGCTCCTGCATTAACCACCATCGCTTTGTGCCTGTTGATGTAGTTGATGTTGCAGGATTGGTGCCAGGCGCTTCAGAAGGATTGGGCTTGGGAAACCAGTTCTTAGGAGACCTGAACGAGGCAGATGTTTTAATCAATGTGATTGACGCGGCAGGCGCAACAAATGAAAAAGGAGAGGCAGCAGAGCCAGGCTCTTTTGACCCTTCAAATGACATTAAATTTTTAGAGCATGAGCTTGACATGTGGTATTACCAGATTATAATGAGGGGCTGGGACAGGTTTGCGCGCTCAGTAAAGCAGGAAGGGAAAGATACTGTAAAAGCAATTGCAAAGCAGTTGTCAGGGTTAAGGGTTACTGAAGACATGGTAAATGCTGCATTGAGGATATTAGGGCTTGCTGATGATGTTTCATTATGGAAAGAAGAAGACCTTAAATCAATTGCATCTTATCTAAGAAAGAAAAGCAAGCCACTGGTTGTTGCTGCAAATAAGATGGATATTCCGATTGCAGGGGAAAACATTGAAAAATTAAAAAAAGAATTTCCAGAGCTGATGATTATCGGCTGCTCTGCTGACTATGAATTAGCCCTGAAAGAGGCAAACAAGAAAGGATTAATCTCTTACGAGCCAGGCTCAAGCACATTTGAAATAAAAGGAACTTTAACAGAACAGCAAAAGAAAGCTTTGGAATTCATAAAAAAGAATGTTCTTGATAAATACAGCTCAACAGGAGTGCAGGATGTTTTAAATCATGCTGTGTTTGATTTATTAAAATACATCGCAATATACCCTGGTGGTGTTAATAAATTATCAGACAAGGACGGCAATGTGTTGCCTGACTGCTTCCTGATGCCCCCTGGTTCGTCTGCTTTGGACTTTGCATTCAGGCTGCACACTGACTTTGGAAAGAATTTCATAAAGGCAATTGATGTAAAGACAAAGATGCCGGTTGGAAGGGACCATAAGCTAAAGCACTGCGATGTCATTGAGATAATGGCTAATAAATAGGGATTTGTTTGCTTTGTGCGTTATTATTTTCACTTCTTTTGTAATCTTTTCAATACTCTTGAAAAGATGTTATACCACTTGCCATTTGCCAAACATGCGCACAAAATATATAAAGGCAGATAATATTTATTGTTTTGTTCAAAGGGATGGCATAATGGATACAAATAATGCTTTGGTTGTTTTCCAGGGCAAATCATTGAGAAGGGTATGGAATAATGATGAGTGGTGGTTTGCAGTATTGGATATTGTGGCAATACTGACAGATTCGACAAACCCTTCTGATTATTTAAAAAAGGTTAGGAAGAGGGATGAAGAGCTAAACAAAGGGTGGGGACAAATTGTCACCCCCCTTTTGGTTCCAACGCCCGGCGGGGTACAAAGCCTTAATTGCGCTAATACAGAGGGCTGCTTGCGCATAATCCAGTCAATCCAAATAGAACCATAACAAATTTTCTGTCCCTTTGAAAAAATCCATTAGAAAGGTATATAAAGATAATTAAGGTAAGGGTATTTGAGGATATGGCAGGTAAAAAAAAGAGGGACGTTGAAACTATAAACTATGCGCTTATTGCAAAGCCGCATACTCCGATGTATCTTATGCACAAATATTGGGCAAGAAAGCCCCATAATGTTGTTGCTGAGTATATAAAACATTACAGCAAAGAAGGAGATATTGTATTGGATCCCTTCTGTGGTTCCGGTGTAACAGCTATAGAATCCATTAAGCATGGCAGAAAAACAATTGGGATTGATTTGGATCCAATGTCTACATTTATAACGCGAATGACTGCAATTCCTGCGGATATTGATAAAATCAAGAAAACCTTTAAAGAAATCCAAAATAGCTGTAAGAAAGAGATAGAGGATTTGTATAAGACAAAATGCAAGAAGTGCGGAAGTGAAGCTTTAATCATATGCACTCATTGGGAGCATTCTACCCCTATTAAGATTTATTACTTTTGTAGCAATTGTAAGAAGAAATGGGATAAGGGCCCAGATGAGGATGATTTAAAGCTGATAAAGAAAATTGAGAAGCAAGATATACCTTATTGGTATCCTAAAATAAAGTTGTATTATGATGGGCACCCTTTCTTAAAAAAGGAGAAAAATGAGTATCTCTCGGATCTATTTACAAAAAGAAACCTTATGTCCTTAACAATTCTTTTTGAGCATATATCAAAACTTAAAGACGATAAGATTAGAGAGATATTCAATTTTGCCTTTACTTCTTTATCACATTTAGCAAGTAAGCTTACGCCCGTAAGACCGACAAGACCTATGAGCTCATTTTGGGCCATACAGAGTTTTTGGGTTCCGCCTCTTTTTATGGAGTCGAATGTGTGGCATCTTTTTGAAAGTGCAATTTACGGTCCGCAGGGCATAATAGAAGGCAAAACCGACTCCAACAGCCAGATTCAGCATTACAAGGAAGCAAAGAAATTTAACGATTTAAACGACGGGGCAAATATTCTTATAAAAGCGCATAATGCATTGGAATTAAGAGACATTATTCCAGAGAACAGCATTGATTATGTTTTTACTGATCCGCCATATGGCGGCGCCGTACAGTATTTTGAGCTAAGCACTCTTTGGGCTTCTTGGCTTAAGATGGATTTGGATTACAAGGACGAGATTACTATCAACACCCAGCAGGAAAAAGACTTTGAATATTATCATAAGATGTTAAGAGCTGCATTTAAAGAAGTATATAGGGTGCTGAAACCAGGCAAATATCTTACTGTAACTTTCCATAGCACTGATATTAAGGTATGGAATTCTATTATAAAAGCAGTTGTGAACGTGGGATTTGATTTGGAAAAGATAGTTTATCAGCCGCCTGCTCGGGCTTCTGCCAAAGGGCTGTTGCAGCCTTATGGTTCCGCAGTAGGCGATTACTATATTAGATTTAGAAAACCTGAAACAGAAACTCTTCGTACAGATAAAGAAATAGATATGAAAACCTATGAACTTGAGGTTGTTGAATCTGCCAAGGGGATTATAATGGAGAGAGGGGAGCCTACCATGTACCAGCATATCCTTAACGGGATAATGGTAGATTTGAAGGGCGGGAGGTATGTTCCTGTCGGAGCTAAGAATATTGATGAGATATTAAAAGGTCATATCGGAAAAGAATTTGAACTGATTGCAGTTTATGACTCAAATGGGAAAAAGGCAGGTAAAAAATGGTGGCTCAAAGGCGTTGATATAAGCCATTTCACCCAGCCTTCATTAAGCGATAGGGTAGAAAAATCAGTAATACAGGTTTTAGACAGCAGCATAAAGGTTTCTTTTGATGATGTTCTCCAGGCTATATTTATAGAATATCCAAATGCACTTACTCCTGAAGCTGAAAAAATAAAAGATATTCTTGAACAATATGCGGAAAAGACAAACGATGGGAAATGGAGGCTAAAGCCAGATGTTAAATTATCCTTATCATTGCATAATAAAATCATTTATCTTTTGGCAAAACTTGGTAAAAAAATTGGTTTCGATATTTGGATAGGCCGGAAAGAGCAGGCTGAATCATATAACAATGAGAATTTATCGGAATTAGTCACAAATAAGCGCCCTACTTGGAGATATGTTAATACCCATTCTTGGGATAGGGTGGATATGATCGATGTAATATGGCATGAGCAGGGTAGAATCGCTTTTGAATTTGAAGTGGAAAATACAACGGCGATAACAGATGCTCTCTCGAGAGGTTCAAATATTCCCCCTAATCATCTAAAGCGTATATTGGTCATACCACAAGAGAGAGAAGCTTTCTTATCGAGAAAGATGAAAGATCCGATGATAGCTGAGAATGTACAAAAATTTGATTGGAAATTTTTATTCTATAGAGATATTGAAGATTTATCTGCCAAAAAGAAAGATGTATTAACGGAAATGGAAAAGCTGTTTAAAATTCCGAAAGAAAATGCCCAGACACAGGATTCGTTGAAGAAGTATCTCTAATTCTTAAAGAATATTTTAATTGTTTGAAGTGCAGCGGAGCTCTGCCTTTGTTTGTAAGGTGTAATTTCGGCTCCCGATGTCATTGAGATAATGGCAAATAAATAAGCCCGCCTCGGCATGCATTAAATAAATTCTATTGTTGTAAAAAATTTAAAAAAAGAAAAAATAAATTAATAGAATATTGTCACAAGGTAGAACAATACGCCCAATATGAGCAGCGCAAGGCTCCATAAAAACCTTTCCTTCTTCTTTACCATTACATACAATATGTAGAGCGAATATAATGAGAGCAGCCATACTAATATGGCTATGATATCAAATGGTGTCCATCCCAAGAGTCCGCCGCCTATCACCCTTAGCACAGGCTCTGCTTCATTTAAAGAACGTACATACATGAATACGTTATCAAGCATGCGCCAAACATAATTAAGAACAATAGCTATAAAAAAGAACAAATACGCGTCTGGAATCAGTTTTTTTGGCTTTGCAGCCTCTTTTAATGCTTTTGCCATGGCGTTATATGGGCTTTTTAGCTTTATAAAACTTCTTCTACACATTCAACAGCTTCTTCACAAGATTAATCTCCTCTTCAACAGCGCTGACAACACCATAAACCTTTCCTTCAAGTATGATTGGAACATTAGCCCTAAGCATCCCCATTATTACATTGCCGTTATCAGCCTTGTGCAAAAGCGCATGCGTTTCACATTCTGTCTGCCCGCTGGCATGAAGCTCCATTAGCCTGTCTCCCATCACATCTATAAATTCCCCTGCAAGCTGCATAGTATTGTCATTGGCATATGCGTGCTGCAAATCAAGCACAAACCCAAGATCATACTCTTTTCTCAGCTTTTCGAAATCCTTTGGAAGCCTGCCAAACCTTGCCATGCTGTCCATGTTCTCAATAAGAAAAGGAAGCCCTGACTCTGCTAAAATTGAATAATCATCAACAGTGCCTGCGTGCACCACAATGCCGTATATCTTTTGCTGCGCGCAAATTTCTTTCAGCCTTTTGATTATTGCAGTGGAATTCCTGTCATACCTTATGCCTTGCCATGGCGCGTGTATTGTCACAAGCTCATATCCTGAGAGTGTTTCAAGAAGCCCTTCAGAAATGTTAAACTCTTTAAACGCGCACAACGTGCCAAAGCTTAATTCAACAGCGTTTGCGCCAGCTGCCTTAAATATCTTTATCCTTTCTTCAAGAGGGATATAGCCTACATGCATTGCCCCTGTTGAAAAGCCGATTTGCGCCATTGTTGTGTATTATTCTGCATTAAGTTATAAAGATTGCGCTATAGAAGGCAAATTCTTTCGGAAAAGGGCAATAGCTGGTTTTTTTTAGAAACACTTATATAGTATCTGCCGGCTTGCTTTAATTATGGTAGACGAAACAACGAAACCAGAAGAGACTCCTGCTGCTCCAGAGAGCACAGCGGAAGAAACAAAGACAGAAGAGAAGAAAGAAGAAGAGCCTAAGAAAGAGGCTCCAAAAGAAGAAGAAAAAACAGAATAAATCTTTTTTGAATTAATCTCTAGTCTTAGAATTTTTTTTCTTTTTTTAATTATTTATAAGATTTCTATTTGTAATAAGTATACTGGTGTTCCTTTATCTTTTGCAGAAAATGCCCTTGTTTAACAAACTTTTATAAATCTTAACCTTATACTACACCCTATGAAGCTTGCAACCCTCTGCTATATTAAAAACAATGGCAAAACCTTAATGCTGCACCGCGTTAAAAAACAAAATGACATGCATGAGGGCAAGTGGAACGGATTGGGAGGAAAATTAGAAGCAGGGGAAACGCCTGAAGAGTGTGTAATTAGGGAAATTAAGGAAGAAAGCGGGCTTGTTTTGAAAAATCCAATGTTAAAAGGGCTTTTGACATTTCCTACATTCAATAACAATGAGGACTGGAGAGTGTTTGTTTTTGTCGCAAATGAGTTTGAAGGCGAATTAATAGAATCAAATGAAGGGAACTTAAAATGGATAAATGACAATGAAGTTCTTGGCTTAAATTTGTGGGAAGGCGACAGGATATTTCTTGAATGGCTGGATAAGGAAGGCTTTTTCTCAGGGAAGTTTGTTTACAGCGATGGCAAACTAATAGAGCATAATGTTGTGTTTCATAAGTAAGATTATTATTTTATCCTCTTATACTCCAGGTCAGGCATTTCCTTGTTTCTTCTCGTTGCAACTGCAACGCCAAATCCTGTGAAATTCCCAACCATTTTCTCTATCATCTTGTCAGCAACTTCAAATGCAGGCGTTGTAGGGTAAGCTGTTATCAATTCAAGATCTTCCTGCAGTGCAGGCTGTGATGAGTTAAGCTCGTCTCCCTCAATGCGTTCAGGAAGATATCCTGCTTTTTCAATAGGCCTTCCTAAAAAGTCCCAGAAGAATCTTGTTATTTGTATGTCTGTCATTAATCTTTCAGAATAAACCCTTGTTGCATCCTGCTTAATCATTTCCTCAAGCGCATCCTCTGTTTCAGCTACTCTCTCATATTCACTGCGTCCTTTTGGCGTTAAATGATTGATAATACTTTCAAGAATTGTGTTAAAGCTTCCTTTAGGGATGTTATAATGGATTTGGAGCATACTGCTGTTATCCTGTGCGATTATATAAATATTGCGCTGGAAAGGCGGCTGCATTAGATTACAAGCTTTTCCATTTCAAACACAAACCGCTCTGCCCTCTTTAATGAAGTTTCAGCCCTTGCGTGCTTTACCTGCTCTGTGGTGCTGTATTGTATTCTTCCCCGCTTAATTCTTTCCCTGTCAAAAGAGATTATTATTTCATCTGCGCCGGCCATTGCCATGCTGAGCGCCTCTTCTTTTGCATTCTCATATTCAGTTATAACTCATGTTTGACATATTCCCCTGTTTCTCTTCGATAATTCCTCAAAATTGAACCAAATCCATTTATAAAGAGCAAAAACAAAAATTAATGCCCATTCCCCCTAAAGAGCCTTGTTTTTAAGGTTTATAGCCTA
>JAHJRD010000104.1 GCA_018830945.1 Nanobdellota archaeon
GCAAATTCATCCAGCTGCTTTCTTACAAAGTGGAAGAAACTGGCGGAAAGCTTGTTGGCGTGAACCCCAATGGGACATCGCAATACTGCATCTGTGGCAGCAAAGTAGCAAAATCATTGGCAGTAAGAGTTCATAAATGCCCAAAATGCAGTGTAGAGATGGATAGGGATGTAATGTCAGCAATGGTCATCAAGCAAAGAGCCTTTGATGGCGCTACCGCAGGAAGTGCGGGAAGTAACGCTTGGGGAGATGAGAGAATGCTTTCGTCAATGAGCCAGGAATCTCTTGCGTCTAAGGGTTAATTCCGCAGATGCCCCGGAGCTCTGCTCCGAATGGGAGCTTCACATCTTCAAACTAACAACTTTTGAAATCCCGTGCCCGTCCTTGGGCAAAGAAACGCCGTACACTGAATCCGCAGCTGATATAACCCCGTCATTGTGTGAAATGACAATGTACTGCGATTTTCCTGAATACTGCGACAGCAGCTTTGAAAGCATCTCAGAATTCATTTTGTCCAAGGCAGCATCAACCTCGTCCATTACATAGAACGGCGCAGGCTCAAATTCCTGTATTGCAAATAAAAACGCCAATGCCGCCAGTGTCTTTTCTCCGCCTGAAAAGCCGATTATGTCAACAAACTTGTTGCTTCCCACCCTTACTGTGATGTCAACGCCGCCTTCAAATGGATTTTCCTGATTTTGTATGACAAGATTGACTTCTCCCTTTGTGGATAATGATGAGAATATTGTCTGGAAATTTCCTTTCAGCTTTTCAAAGACATCCATGAAAGCCCCTTTCTTCCTTTCCTCAATGCTCAGCATCATGTTCAGAACATCCTCTTTCTCTATCTTGAGCTTTTCATGCTTTTCAAGCAGCGCCCTGCACTCCTCATTTGCTTTTTCATACACTTCCAAGGCCCTCATGTTAATGTTGCCCATTGCCTTGAGTTCCCTTTCAATGGCTGATACCTCTGTGTTTAATTGCTCTATTGTAATCCCTCTTCTTAATTGCACATCCGCATACTGCTCAAACTCCCTTTCAAGGCCTGCAAATCCGCCTGCAATCTCAGCTATCTTAACTGTATACTCATTTTCTTTTTCTTCAGTGTGCCTTAACTTTTCTTCCTTCCCTATTATTTTTCCTTCAACAGCCGCCATCTTGTCCTTGAGCGCATCTTTTTCATTGAACATTTTCTGGAACTCTGAAGCGACTTTTCTCTGCGTTGATTCCAGGGATTTCAAATTTTCTTTTTCTTTTGCAATCTCTTCACTAAGGCGCTTCGTCTCATTGTAGAATTCTTCTTTTGTGTTTTCGTTTTGCAGGATAATGCCTTTTACTTTCTCAAGCTCCTGCCTTTGTATGCCTGTCTGCATGTCAAGGGCTGCAGAGCTCCCTTCCTCTTTCATCTTGTTTTCCCTTGCAGCCTTAAGCTCATCTTCCAGCATTGCAAGCTCTTCCATGCTTGCCTTGCCTGCCTTTGTGGCCTTCTCTCTCAGCGCATTTTTTTCTGATTTCAGCTTTTCGAGATTTCCAGCAGCTGTTTTCAGGTTATTATTGGCATTCTCAAACCCTTCTGCAAACTCTTTTATCTGCTTTTCAAATGCTTCTTTCTGCTCTGCAAGGGTTTTCAGGCTGTTGCCTGTTTCCTCTGAATCTCCTGCCAGGTTTAATTCAGTTTCCAGCACTGTTTTCCTTTCACGCAGCAGGGAAATCGCCTCTTCATTCTTTTCTTTCTTTTCCTGAAGCATGTTGACCATCTGTATCAGGCTGCCTGCTTCTCTCTCTGCTTTTTCAAGGTCAGACTCAAGCTCTTTTTCCCTGAAACCAATGCCTGTCTTTCGCAGCCTGAATCCGCCTGTCATTGCGCCGCTTGCCTCAACTATGTCTCCGTCAAGCGTTGCCATTCTTGCCCTGCCTACTCCTATCCTTCTTGCAGTTGCCATTTCGTCAACAACAAGTGTTGAGCCGAAAACATACTTGAAAATGTTCTTGTATTTTAGGTCAAAAGAAACAAGCTTTGCCGCAAACCCAACAACGCCGTTCTCTTTTGAGATTTTTTCAGCTTCTGGTTCAGAGGCCCTTTCCTTTATCTTGTTTAATGGGAGGAATGTAACAACTCCGAGCTTGTTGCTGCGCAGGTAGCTTATGCATTTTGCAGCTGTCGCGTCATTGTTAACAACAATGCTTTTCATCCTTGGCCCTGCCGCAACCTCCAAAGCCAATGCATACTTTGAGCTGACTGTCCCTAATTCGCTTACAAGCCCAACGACTCCTGCAATGCCTGCTTCCTTGATTTTCTGCACAGCCATGTCAGCTGCCGCATTTTCCCTTATGCCAATGGCCCTTGCTTTCAGCTTTACAAGCTTTTCATTCTCTTCGTCATATTCTTTTCTTGCATCCTGCAGCTGCGCTGCAAACACTGAGCTTTCATTCAAAGCTTTTGCCAGCTTTTGCGTTACATTCCTGAACTCTTCCCGCTTTACCTTGATTTGCGCGAACTTTTCCTTGTCTTTCTGCAGCTCGTACTCTATTTCTTTTATCTTTTCATTCACAGTGTTCAGCTCAATCTGCGCAATATCCTTATTTCTCTGGGAATCCATCTTCTGCTGGTTAAGCTCAAACGCCTGCTTCTCAAGTGTTTCAGCATCTTTTTCTATTTCTTCTATCCTCTTGTTGCATTCCTCTGCATCAGCAATGCCGTGCTTCTTTTTCCAGGCGTCAATCTTTTGCTGCGCCTTTTTTTCATCTTCTGAGAATATGCCTGTCCTGTTTGCTGCAAGGCGCTTTTTTTTGTCAAGCTCGGCTATTTGCCCTGTTATTGCTTTTATCTCGCTCTCTAATGATTTTTTTCTCTGCGTGAGCTTGCCTATCTCGCTTTCGCAAACCTCTTTTCTTGCGTGCTTTCCTGCTATGTCTCCCTTTGCTGTCTCAACCTTGTTTGAAATATCTTTCTGCTGCACACCTGAATGGTCTTCAATGTGCTTTATTATTTCCTGGATTCTTGTTTTCTTTTCTTCAACCTCTTGTTTCAGCCCGTCAATATCCAGCTTTAATTTGTCAACCTCTTTTTGTATGCTTGCCTTTCTTTTTTCAGCTTCCTCTTTCTTTGCATTCATGTCATTCATCTGCAGGCTGAGCTTTGTCGCCTTGTTTCTTGTAAGGGTTTCTTCCTTTTCCCTGAACTGCACTGCAGAGTCCCTGTCTGCTTTTAATTCATTTAATGTCTTCTGCCTTTCAGCAAGAATTATCTCTGCCTCGTTCAGCCTTTCCTGCACATGCTGCAATTCTAATAATGCTTTCGTCTTTTTGTCTTCATAAAGCGAGATGCCTGCGATTTCCTCTATTATCTGCCTTCTTTCATTTGGCCTCATCTCTGAGAAGTGCGTGATTTCACCCTGCAGTATGATGTTGTGGCCGTCAGGGTTGATTCTTCCTGCTCCAAGCAGGTCAAGTATCTGCTGCCTTGTGACTGTCTTGTTGTTCAGCTTGTATTTGCTTTGCCCTGAATGCTTTAATATTCTTGAAACTGTGAATTCTTCCCCTTCAAAAGGAAACTCTTTTTTTTCATTTGAGAACACAATGCTTACTTCCGCCTCTTTTGAAGCGTTTCCTTTCTCTCCCCCGTGATAGATGAGCTTTGCAGAGCTCTCTGCCCTTAGTGTTTTTGCAGAGCTTGTGCCTAATGCAAAACAAATAGCGTCTGTTACATTTGATTTGCCTGAGCCGTTCGGGCCAAGAACAACCGCAAAATTGCTGTTAAAGTCAAGCTCTGTCCTTTTTGCAAAAGACTTGAATCCCCTCATCACCAGTTTTTTAATTGCAGGCATGTTTTCCCTTTTTCCTTGCTTCTCCTGTGCATTTGCCCAGAAAGTATAGATGATATTTAGATAAAGAGGATATTTAAATGTTTTTCTACCTGCTTATTTGCTTTGCGCAACCCTGGCTGTCCTTTTTGCGAACTTCTTGAAGTGAAGCCCGCAGATTGCAAGCTCAACAGCAAGCGGAAACGCCTTTCTTTTTGTAACGCTTGTTTTTATCAGCAGCTTCCAGTACCTTGGGCTTGCTTTTGAAAACACGCCTATTCTCACCATGCTTCCAAGGAATGCCCTTATGTCCTGTTTCTTAAGCCGTGAAACAACAGTTGGCTTGTAATCTTTTAAAAAAGTGTTTGCCCTCTGATAATAATTCTTGTATGAGTATGCTTTTGAAACAAGATTTTTGTATCCTTCTGCAAGCTTTTCCTTTCCCATTTTAGGAATAAAGTTGACATTCACTTCAGTGTTCTCGCCTGTTGTATCGCCCTTGAGCCTGCCTTCTTTTTTGAGCCTGTGCCAGAGCTGGGTGTTTGGAAGCGCTGTTAACGTGCCAATCATTGCAGTTACAATGCCTGTTTTTTGTATAAAGCTCATCTGCCTGTCAAAAATCATCTCATTGTCATTGTCAAATCCAACTATGAAGCCGCCCATGACCTGCATTCCGTGGTTGTGTATCTTCCTTATTGATTCTGCAAGGTCCTTGTTTGTGTTCTGCATTTTTCCGCATTCCTTAAGGCTTTCTGTGTTCGGGGTTTCAATGCCTAAAAACACCTTATGGAAATTGGCTTTGCTCATCATCTCCATAAGCTCTTCATCTTCTGCAAGATTAACGCTTGCTTCTGTCAAAAACATGAAAGGGTATTTGTGTGATTTCTGCCAGTTTATTAATTCAGGCAGCATCTGCTTGACATTTGCCTTGTTGCCGATGAAATTGTCATCAACCACGAATATCGAGCCGCGCCATCCTGCATTATGCAAATGCTGGAACTCATTTATCATCTGGCTGGGTGTTTTTGTCCTTGGGTATCTGCCGTTCATTATGATGATATCGCAGAACTCGCAGTTGAATGGGCACCCTCTTGAGTACTGGATTGCCATTGAAGAGTATTTGCTGAACTTGACAAGCTCCCATAAAGGCAGCGGCGTCTTTGATATGTCAGGCCTTTCCTTTGAAGTGTAGACATGCTTTAATTTGCCTTGTTCTAAATCTTTAAGAAACATTGGCAAAGTAATTTCAGCTTCATTTAAAACAAAATAATTTACGTCTTTAAACTTCTCATGCTGTGAAGTGAATGCAGGCCCTCCTGCAACAACTGTTTTTCCTTTTTCCCTGCATCTTTGTATTATTCTTTTTGCGCTCTCGCCCTGCGCAAGCATTGCGCTTATGAAAACCATGTCAGCCCATTCAATATCCTTGTCCTTAAGCTTTGAGACATTCTCATCTATTAGCTTCTTTTCCCATTCTTTTGGAAGCATTGCAGCAACTGTCAGTGCGCCCAATGGCGGGAAAGCTGCTTTTTTAGCGACAAACTTCAATGCGTGCCTGAAGCTCCAGAAGGTTTCAGGGTATTTTGGGTAAACAAGCAGTATTTTCATCATACTAAAGCGAGATGGCATCTATTTATTAGTTTCGGTTGATTGGGATTATTCTGATAACAAAAAGGCGGCTGGAATTCTTTGTTTTTCCTGTTTTTGAGAGCATTAAATTGCGTTTTTCCAGCGGCTTTTTTCCCTGTATTTTGCCTTTAGAAAAGCTTATATATTACTTGTTACGATAAGATAGTAACATATTAAGGTAAAAAATGAAACCATTAATCCTAAACCCGGAACTTGTATTGCCTTGGGAGCTTAAGCCTTCCAAAATGTCTTTGCTGAAAAGGGCAAGGGAAGAAAAGGAAAGGAATCGCCCTTTAGATGAAATGCTGAGAGACGCTGAACAGGCAATGAGAGTTATAACTCATGTTTGACATATTCCCCTGTTTCTCTTCGATAATTCCTCAAAATTGAACCAAATCCATTTATAAAGAGCAAAAACAAAAATTAATGCCCATTCCCCCTAAAGAGCCTTGTTTTTAAGGTTTATAGCCTA
>JAHJRD010000105.1 GCA_018830945.1 Nanobdellota archaeon
ACATTGTGTGCGGGGACTGCCACAAGGCAACTGTCAAGGGAGAACTGCGCAAGGACGGCTTCACTATAAGGGCATGGAAATGCCCCAAGTGCGGCAAGGTATGGCGCCATCCGCTTGACATGTCTGAGTATGAAAAGTTCAAGCTGCTCAGGCAGAGGGACTTTGAGGTAAAGCTGAGGCAGGTTGGAAACAGCTGGACAGTGTCAATACCAAAAGAAATAATCCAGTTTGAGGATGTGAAAGCAACAAAGGTTGTAAGGCTTTCACTGGACAATCCGGGAAGGGTTTCAATATCCTTCACTAAAATAAAGAGGGTAATCAACAAGTAAAAACAACGGGGATGAGAACATGGCTGACAAACCAAAGGAAATAAGGCTGCAGGTAAGGGAAGCGCAGCAGGACGAGGCCTTTAAGGGCATTGTAAGGATTGATTCTGAAATGCTGAAGGACATAGGCATACGGCCCGGGGACATAGTTGAAATAGAAGGCTCAAGAAAGACAGTTGCGATTGCAGACAGGGCATACCCTACTGACATAGGGGTTTCTGTGATAAGAATGGACGGCATCATGAGAAGGAATGCAAAGACAGCAATTGGCGAAAATGTTCTTGTAAGGAGAGCAGATATAAAGGAGGCAAAGGAGATTTCTGTTGCTCCTGCTGAAAAAGGAATGATGGTTAGCGCTGACCCTTCAATATTCAAAAGAGGGCTTATTGGAAGGGCCTTATGCAAAGGAGACATAGTTGTTCTTGGCGGCGCAAAGCTGAGAAGAAGGACAATGACAAAGTCGCCTTACGAGGAAATATTCAAGGCATTTGAGGATGACTTTATGGGGCATTTTGGATTCAGCAATATAAGGTTTATAATTGCAGACACAAACCCAAAGCAGCCTGTAATTGTCAGCGACAACACAACTGTAAAAGTAATACCGCATGCTGTTGAAATATCAGAGGAAAGGGTGCCTGAAGTCACTTATGAAGATATAGGCGGGCTTGCCGAGGAAATAAAGAAAGTAAGGGAAATGGTTGAGCTGCCGTTAAAGCACCCTGAGCTTTTTGAAAGGCTTGGAGTGCAGCCGCCCAAGGGTGTTTTACTGCACGGGCCGCCTGGAACAGGAAAGACATTGCTGGCAAAGGCTGTTGCAAATGAGTCAGAGGCAAAATTCTTTTCAATCAACGGGCCTGAGATTACATCAAAGTTTGTCGGCGAAGCTGAAAAAAGAATAAGGGACATATTTGATGAGGCAGAGAAGAGCGCGCCTTCAATAATTTTCATTGATGAGATAGATGCGATTGCCGCAAAAAGGGAAGAGGTTTATGGTGAGGTTGAGAAAAGGATTGTTGCGCAGCTTCTTGCCACAATGGACGGGCTTAAGACGCGGGGTAAAGTCATTGTAATGGCTGCAACAAACAGGCCAAATGCAATAGATCCTGCATTGAGAAGGCCTGGCAGGTTTGACAGGGAAATTGAGATAGGTGTGCCTTCAAAAGAAGGGAGGCTAAGTGTTTTGAAAATACATACGCGTAATATGCCGCTAAAATACTGGGACGACCCGGTTGCATGCAACCTCCTGATGAAAAGGCTAAGCTCATTTGAAGAAGAAGCGCTTGCAAAGATTAACCAGAAAAAAACCATGTCGAACCAGTTAAATAATGAGTTTAAGGAAAAAAATAAATTATTAGAGGAAAGTATGGCTGAATTAAGGAAATTAGAGCAGCAGAAAAAAGAAAGCCATGATTCATTTTTAGCCGATTTATTGGCAAAAATTAACTTTAAGCAGGGCAAAATTGCGGATTTTAAAAAACAAATAGAGAAAACTAAGTCTGAACTGGAAAATATCCCTAAAGACATTAAGAAAATAGAGGGGGATATATCTGTTGGCAAAGAGTTATTAAAGGAAATAGAAAAGGATAAATCTTTCCTTTTGGAGCTTGAAGCAAAGCTAAAGGAAATTATTCATATAAAGGAAATGCGCTCTTTTGAAGATGCGAGAACTTTATTTTTAAATAAGGATTTAAAAGAAGCACAGAATAAACTCAAATCTCTTGTAGATAAATTTATGGGCACAGACATAGTATCTGGCGAGTTTATTGGAGAAATTTATAAAGAATCTACCCCTGTTTTATTGAAAGGGCTTGCCCAAAGAACTTACGGCTTTGTCGGAGCTGACTTGGAGTCATTATGCAAGGAAGCTGCAATGAATGTTGTAAGAAGGGTATTGCCTAATGTTAATCTTGAAGAGGATGTTGAGATTCCTGCTGATGTGCTTGAAAAGCTTGTGATTACGCCTGTTGATTTTGACGAGGCAATGAAAGTTGTAGGCCCGTCTGCATTAAGGGAAGTGCTTATTGACATACCCAATATTAAGTGGGAGCAGATTGGAGGATTGGCTGAGCTTAAGCAGGAACTGAAGGAAGCGATTGAATGGCCTTTGAAGTATCCTGACTCTTTCAAAAGGATGGGTGTGAGGCCTCCCAGGGGTGTGCTTATGTATGGGCCTCCGGGATGCGGAAAGACACTTTTGGCAAAAGCAGCTGCAAATGAGTCAGAGGCTAATTTTATACTTGTGAAAGGGCCTGAGCTGATAAGCAAGTGGGTTGGCGAGTCGCTGCCTTATGATGAAGAGCTTATTGTGAGAAAAGACGGCAAAATATTAAGAATGAAAATAGGGAATATAGTGGAAAACAAGGAAGATGTTGAAGTGCTTTCTTTTGATAAGGACAAAAGGGTTAATTTCTCTAGAATAGAGGACCACATAAAACACAAGGCAACTTCAAATATGCTGGAGATAACTACGAGGACAGGGAGAAAGATAAAAGCCACTTCTGACCACTCTGTTTTTTCGTTCATTAACGGCAAATTTTGCAGCATACCTTCAAGCTATTTAGTGCCTGGCGAGAGTTGCATAGCTGTCCCAAAGAGGCTTAATCTTCCGCGCGAGAGGGTAAAAGAGCTTGATTTATATGAGGCTTTCAAGAACGATAAGTCTGTGTTTGTCGGCAATGTGAAAGAATATATATCAAAGGCAAAGAAAATTTTAGGCCTAAAGAGGGCAGCTGAATTGCTTGGCGTTTCCAGAAAGATGATTTATGACATTCCCGGCAAGAACCTTCCTGTGCCGATAACTCCTTTCCATGCCTTGATGAATGAAGCAAAGCTGGCAGTGGACATTAATGAGATTGAAGTAAAGCTTAAGGGAAGCATTCACAGCTACCCTGCAAGGTTTAAGATTGATGAAGATTTCTGGAGGCTGGCAGGCGTATGGACAGCTGAAGGCGACCTTAACGGATACACAGTAAGGATACACAATATGAACAGCGAAATAAGAGAAGATATAAAGAATATATGCGGCAAATACGGCTTTAGCGCCAGCGTTACGGAAAAGGCAATAACCATAAATTCACGGCTTTTGCAGGGTCTTTTCAGGAATGTGCTGGGCATGGATACAGGCGCTTATAATAAGCGGATACCCCCAATGCTGTTTGCCCTTGACAAGCAAAGCAAGGCGAATTTCCTCAAAGGGTATTTCAGCGGCGACGGCTCTATCTATGGCGCAGAGAGGGGCAAGTTTTTGATAGAGGCAAGCACTGTAAGCAAGGAATTGGCAAATGACTTAATGTACTTGCTGCTTGACTTTGGAATTGTCGCAACTATTTATAAGAAAAAAGAATGGAGCGGCAGCGCGTCATACAGGATATCTATACTTGGCGTCAGGAATTTTGAGACATTCAGGCAGATAGGATTTATAGACCAAGCAAGAAACAGCAGAATCGGGAAATACATAGAATCCAGAAACTGGGTAAGGACAGAGCTAATACCTCTTTCCGGAGAATTGTATTCGCTTGCTTCGCAAAATGCCACTGTGTCAGCGGCTATCGGCAAAGAGCGCCTGAAACAAATTCTTGTGTATGTAGATAAGGATAAGGTGAAATACAAGGAATACTGGGACTTGGTTGACGGGGACATATTCTTTGACAAGGTGAAGGAGATTAAAAAAATTGATAACGAAGAATATGTGTATGATATATCAGTTCCTGACGGGCAAAATTTTGTAGCCGGCTTTGGGGGGGTGTTTGCGCACAACTCCGAGAAGGGGCTTCGTGAGATATTCAAGAAAGCAAGGCAGAGCAGCCCTACAATAATCTTCTTTGATGAGATTGATTCCATTGCCCCCCGCAGGGGGCAGGAGATAGGGACGCATGTCACTGAAAGGATGGTTAACCAATTGCTTACTGAGATGGACGGGCTTGAAGAGCTCCAGGATGTTATTGTGTTAGCAGCAACAAACAGGCCTGATATTTTAGATCCAGGCTTATTAAGGCCAGGCAGGTTTGACAGGATTATACTTGTTCCTGTGCCTGATGCAAAAGCAAGGGAAGAGATATTCAAGATACACATGAAAGGCATGCCCCTTACAAAGGATGTTAAGGTGCAGAAGCTTGTTGAGCGGACTGAGAATTATGTAGGGGCTGATGTGGAAGCTCTTTGCAGGGAGGCTGCAACAATTGCCTTGAGGCAGAACATTGATGCAAAGGACATTTCAATGAAGCACTTTGAAGAGGCTTTGAAAAAAGTAAAAAGCTCTATTGTGAATGAGGATATACAGCAGTACAAGGAGATAGAGAACAATTACATAAGAAAAGCAAGAAGCGTTTCAGCAAAGGAAGCTGAAGGGAAGAGCTATTTTGGATAAGATTTCCTAAAAAAGGAGGCTGCACTTTTATTCTTTTTTTGTCTTCACTATCTCTATACTTTGATATATAGGTTGCAGTATAATCATATTTATATACAGCTTATACCTTTAACATAT
>JAHJRD010000106.1 GCA_018830945.1 Nanobdellota archaeon
CAGCTAAATAGGCTATAAACCTTAAAAACAAGGCTCTTTAGGGGGAATGGGCATTAATTTTTGTTTTTGCTCTTTATAAATGGATTTGGTTCAATTTTGAGGAATTATCGAAGAGAAACAGGGGAATATGTCAAACATGAGATTCTTATATCTCATGAGGTTTCCGGCGTTTCCGCAGCCCCTTAAAGTGATACAAAAAGCATATCACTTTAGAAATGCGTGAGTGTAAAATAGTCCATTATAATGAACAATACAAGGTATTATTGCTCACCATAATGAGCAAAGTTTAAATATAAGTTGCGCTTTAATATTGCTATGATTCCGAAGGCAGTTTTAGGCACCGTAATAAAGGACCAGCTGAAAGAATTTGAAGCCCTGACAGACACCGTGCCAAGAAGCATTTTTCCGGAAGCAGCGTCATATAAGGGGGCTTCTGTGTTTATAGTGAAAGGTGTCAGGCGCTGCGGCAAAAGCACGCTGCTAAAGCAGGTAATAAAGGCAAAATTTGGGGAAGACTTCTATTACTTTAATTTTGATGATGAAAGGGTATTTGGGTTTAAAACAGAGGATTTTCAGCCATTAATGGAAACATTCATTGAAATATTTGGGAAACAAAAGAATGTATTTTTTGACGAGATACAAAACATTATTGGATGGGAGCTTTTTATCAACAGGATTCTGAGGCAGGGGTACCGCGTTTTTGTTACTGGCTCAAATTCAAATTTGCTTAGCAAAGAACTTGGAACCCATTTAACAGGAAGGCATGTGGACATTGAGCTTTATCCATTTTCGTTTGCAGAGTTTTTGAAAGCAAACAAAGTTCAGGTGCAATATGGGTTCTATGCGACAGAAGAAAAGGCATTGATTTCCAAAAAATTTAAAGAGTATTTTCAAGATGGAGGAATGCCGGAGAGGGTTGTTTTCTCAAATGAAGCCATTCTTATGCAAATCATTAATGATATAATCCAAAAAGATATTGTAAACAGGTACAATATAAGAAAGCCTGCGGAATTAAAAGCAGTAATACGATTCTTAATTGCAAATGCCGCAAATCCCGTAACCTACCGCTCATTAATGAATAATTTTAAAATAAAAAGCGCCAACACTGTCCAAAAATATATTAAATATACAGAAGAAACATGCCTATTGTTTGCAATCCACAAGTATGAAAGGAAATTAAAGAATTTTGATAAAAATCCAAAAAAGATTTACTGCGTTGATAATGGGATAATAGCAAAAAACACCCCCAATATAAATGAAAAAGAAGGCGCCCTGCTGGAAAATTTAATTGCAATCCAACTGAAGAGGCTTGGAAAAGAGTTTTACTATTATAAGGGGGAATCTGGTTCTGAATGTGATTTCATAATTCCGAAAGAAAAGCAAGCAATACAGGTATGCTATGCCTTGAGCCATGACAATAGAGAAAGAGAGTTAAAAGGCCTATTAGAAGCTATGAAGCATATTAAAGCAGAGCAAGGCATGATAATTACATTTGAACAAGAAGAACAAATAACAGAAGGCAACAAAAAAATAATAATAAAGCCGGCATGGCAATGGCTGCTGGAAAACGAATTGCCAATGACTCAGTAATCCCCCTAATTGTTGATACTCCCGGCGCCAATAAGCCTCTTTTTTTTCTCAATATCTCCCGCAAGGCTTCCGTCTTCTCCGCAATAAGCCCGCTCAACACCCCCCTGGAGCACCCAACCTGCCTTTATATAGGTTTCCAGTATATTAGCAACCTTTATAAAGAAGCTAAAGCCATATATTTGCTATGGAAGAAGCGCTAATACTTGAAGTCCTGAAAAAGTGGAACCTTTGGGAAAAGAAGATAGAAACCGGCATTAAAAGGGAAGAATATGTGAGGAAGATATACGATTTCATGGAACGCAGGGAAATTCTTGTGCTGAAAGGGATAAGAAGGGCGGGGAAGTCCACAATAATGAAACAGCTTATGGCTGAGCTTGTGCGAAAGGGCGTAGAGAAGAAGAGCATACTCTACCTGAATCTTGAGGACTATAACTTTTCCGGCAGCTTGAAAATACCCCTTTTTGAAGAAGTCCTTGCAGCATACAGGAATTATGCCAAAAACAAGGGGAAAGTATATTTCTTTATAGACGAAGCGCAAATGATACTTGAATGGGAAAAATGGATAAGAACCAAATATGACCTTGGAGAAAATATAAAGTTCATAATCTCCGGCTCCTCAGCTTCGCTGCTTTCAAAGGAGCTATCCGCATTGCTTACAGGAAGGAACCTTTCTTTTAAAATTATGCCCCTCTCATTCAAGGAATTTCTTATATTCAATAAAAAAGGAAAACTGAGCGAGTATTTATTGTATGGCGGATTCCCGGAAGTCGTGCTGGAAAAGTCGGAAGATAAGAAAGCAATGATACTCCGCCAATATTTTGAGGACATAATCCATAAAGATATAATAGACAAGTACAATATAAGAAACCCGAAACAGCTCATGGATATTGCAAAATATCTTGTAAGCAATGCAGGGGCAAAAGTCAGCATAAATAAATTAGGAAAGGTGTTTGGGCTTTCCAAGGATACCATATCAGCATATACCGGATATATGATTGACGCTTTTCTGCTGTTAGAGGTAACTGCCTTTTCCTATTCTGCTAAAATAAAGCATGATGTTTCCAAGCTGCCGAAATTGTACGTTATGGACAATGGGCTTATTAATGTAGTAAATATAAAGTATGCCAAAGAAAGATGGCGCTTATATGAAAACGCAGTTCTTGTAAAGCTTGCATCAGGGTTTGATGAAGTCAGCTACTGGGCAGATACAGGAAATGAAGTGGACTTTATTGCAGGCAGCCGCGCTATAAATGTTACTGCAACGGACAAAATCCCGGAAAGAGAGTTCAGGGGCTTGGAAGAATTCGGCAAGAAGCACAGGCAGTTTACGCCTGAAATTATCACTGAAACTGCCACAAAAGGCATTATGGTTTCAATAGGGGATTTCTTGAAAGAATAAGCGCGCAACATGCAGTGAATGAACACAAGCGAGATACTGCTGGTGCGGCTGAGTTTCTTTCTTTTTTTCTTCTTTATTCTTCCGCAGGGTTTCCTGGCGCTTCCATTAACCGAAAAGCTTATTAACCTACTGAGGTATATAAGTTATCAAATAAGATAACCTGCTAACAACAAATGGCAAAAACAATAGGACTGCTGAAAGAACTGGAAAGATACCCTGTATTTAACAATAAAATAGTCAGGGACATAACAAAAAAAGAAAGCAGTTATGCGAAGCTCCTTGTGCAGAGGCTTAAAAAGAAAAATCTCATTTATCCGCTCGGGCGGGACAGGTACACACTGCAAAAAGACCCGCTTGTCATTGCATCGCACATTGTCTGGCCATGCTATATCTCTTTATGGACAGCCCTGCGCTACCATAACCTCACAGAGCAGCTGCCTGAAGTGATATGGCTCATAACCACAAGGCAGAAAAGAGGAGCTATAAAACTGAAGAATGCAAAAATAAGGTTTGTTATCGTCAAGCCAAAGTTTTTTTTTGGCTATAGGAAAGAGAGCTATAATGGGTTTGACATATTTATAGCAGAGCCTGAGAAGGCGGTTATTGATGCTTTGGCGCTTAGAAGGGTTTCAGCTTCAGAGATATTTGATATCATAATGCGCCATGCAGGCGAGATAGAAAGCGGCAGGATTTTAAATTACCTGCTTATACTGAATAACAGAAGCATAGCAAAACGCCTCGGCTATATGCTCGACAAAGCAGGAAGGGATTATTTTAATGCGCTTGCGCCGCTCATCAGTGGAAAGTACGTTGCCCTTGACACCGCCATGCCGAAAAAAGGAAAAAGGAACAGAAAATGGAAGGTTATAGAAAATGTTAAGCAATGAAAGCCTTGAGAATATAGCAAGGTTTAAACATTTGAGCATGCAAAACGCAGAGAGGGATTACCTGCAGGATGTCCTTCTCTTCAGCATATATTCAAGAGCAGGGCGGGAACTCGTCTTTAAGGGCGGGACATGCCTGTTCAAGGCTTACAACCTTGACAGATTCAGCGAGGATCTTGATTTTACATTTTCAAGAAAAGGGGATATAAAAGGCATAATCAAAAATCTGCCAAACGATTTGCTGCTGCTTGGAATCCGGGCGCAGATAAAGGAAATCAAAGAGCATAAAAATGAGTTAAACGCGCGAATGCTGATAAACGGCCCGCTGTTCAGGGGGACAAAGGCAACGCAGTGCTTCATTCCGCTCAATATCAGCATGAAAGAGAAAGTGCTTCTTGAGCCAAGACAGGTTCGCTTAAACCCCCTATACGCGGAGCTGCCTTCTTTTGAGGTATTTGCAATGCATGAAAGGGAGATGCTGGCAGAGAAAGTCAGAGCCATAATATCAAGGGAGAAGCCACGCGATGTATATGATTTATGGCATCTGGTAAAGGCAAAAGGCATAAAGCCTGATTTTGAGGCAATTAACAAAAAACTGAAGCTTTACAGCCTTTCATTTTCCGCGGATTTATTCAGAGCAGCTGTAAATAGAAAAGAAAGATTGTGGGAATCAGACTTGCGCGGGCTTATGTTCAGGGAAGTGCCTCCATTTAAGAGCGTAAGCAGGGAGATTATTGGACTATTAGGGCAGCATTAGAGCGGCAGAATAGGCATAGGCTGATACTGAAATATTGGCCGCCAAATCATTGAAGAGGCTTAGCGAAAATGAAGAAGCAAAAAAAGAGTTTGATATCCCGCCGGGCATAACATTCTATAGTTCTGTAATATCACATGCTTATTACGCCATCTTTTATGCTGTAAAGGCGCTTCTGCTGGCAAAAGGCATTAAGACAAGCTCTCCGGAAATCCACAAAAAGACATATGGCGCCTTCAAGACAGAATTTGTGGACACAGGCATTCTTGATGTGAAACTGCTGAAAATCTACAGAGAGATGATTGTACGGGCAGATACTCTTCTTGAAATTTTCAAAGAAGAAAAAGGCAAGCGCGGGCGTTTTACTTATGCCACCATACCGCAAGCAAACATAAACCCGGCTGAAGAATCCTTGAAAAATGCGAGATTTTTCGTAGCGAATATGGGGAAAGTAATAGATAAAGACGTATGACACAATACACTGCCGGTGCTGGTAAGCATTTTCTTCTTCTTTATTTGTAGCGCGGCCTAACTATCTTCTGCCTGTTTTTGCTGTCAGTGTCTCTGTCCACCATAGCGGATGAATATACCCCTATAATTGTCCACTGCAATGGAAACCTTTATAAATAGAATAAACCCTTTAAAAGACATGCTTAACGATTCAATAAGGCAGTGGAACCCGTGGTGGGCTGATGCAGAATCAATAAAGCAATTGGGAGGCATAGAGAGGAAGTCGCTTAAATCCCTTCTTAAGCTGGCAGCGCTGAGGCATATAAAAGATATCACAGGCATAAGGAGGGCGGGAAAGTCGACAATGATGTATCAAGTGATTTCTGCAATGATAAGCCACGGAGCAAAGCCAAAAGAAATAGCGTTCCTTAATTTTGATGATGCCGGAATAAACGAAGCAAGTTTTGATGAGATTTTAGATTCGCTTGACAAGATAAGCCCCGACATTAAATTCCTGTTTTTAGACGAAGTGCAAGAGAAGCATGGATGGGAAAGGTGGGCAAGAACGCTGTATGATACTCGGAGATATAAGCAGACTTTCGTTTCCGGCTCGTCAGCCTCTGTCCTTTCAAAGGATATAGGCAGGGTCATGACTGGAAGGCATATCTCATTTCATGTTTGGCCATTGTCTTTCATGGAATATCTCATATTTCATGGCTGGGAAAAATTTGACATTGGATACCTTGAAAGCAATAAAAGCAAAATACTGCACTATCAGGAAGGGTACCTGAAAGACGGGGGTTTTCCCGAGACAATACTAAAAACAGATGCAGAGAAGAAGATAATACTCACGAACATTTACAACGATATACTTTCAAGAGATATTGCTGCAAGGCATAACGCTTCTTATGAAACCGCAAAGCTTGTAAGCTATCATCTCCTGAGCAACATGACAAAAGAGTTTTCTTACAGAAGCATTGCAACTGCCGTGGGCATTAAACCTGAAACTGCCGATATCTACACAGGATATCTAAAAGAGGCTCTCATGGTTTTGGCACTTGACTTTTTCTCTTTTAAGACAAAGATCCAGTTTAAGCAGAACAAGAAAGCATATTGCATAGACAATGGGCTCAGAAATGCTGTATCTTTCAGGATTACAGAAGACAAGGGCAGGCTTATGGAAAATGCAGTCATGGTGGAATTGGCAAGGAGGGGCAGAGATGTATATTACTGGAAAACAAAAGACGGGAAGGAAGTGGATTTCCTGATAAAAGAAGGAACAAAGGTAAAAGAACTCTTGCAGGTATGTTTTAACGCAAATGAGCCCCAAACAAAAAAAAGAGAGCTTAACAGCCTGATAGAAGCAATGAAAGAATTCAAGCTGAAAACAGGCATTGTGATTACTGAAGATAAAGAAATGGAAGAGAGAGTCAGCGGAAAAACAATAAGGTTTTTACCCCTCTGGAAATGGCTTCTTTGCAGTCAATAAGTTGTATGCAAGCAAGATAGAGTTTGGAAGCGCTGCATTCAATGCGAGTGATGGAACAGGATTATTAATACTTGGTTCAACAGGAGATTATAATTGCAGTAAACAATAACATGGCAAAGCCTATCCCAGTCACAGCAAGCTGCGGGGTATCAGACCCAAAGTGCAATGAAGGATGCTCAAGCCACGGGCTTGGATGCTATGCAGCATATCTTCTAAATGGCAATCCAACAACTTGCTTATATGACCTACAAGCCAGATACTGCTGGTGTGGAAGAGCATATGCCGCCTTCTTTCTTCTTTTCTTCTTCTTTATTCTCCGCAAGGATTTCCGGCGTTCCCGCAGGACCCAGGATATAAAAGTGATGCTGCTTATTCTCGCCTGTTCACAATGCGATGCAAATCCTTAACATCAAAGCACATGGCTTCTTTTGCCCTTCTCCTGAAAGATTTTGCAAAAATAGCATAATGCTTTTTGCCTTTATTCCAGCCGACAGCTTTTGCCTTCTCTTTCAGCTCCAAAAGAACAGCTTCCGCATCAATGTTATCTTTCCATTTGCATTCCGCAAAAAGAATTTCCCGTTCATTTACAGCCGCAATGTCTATCTCTATATCCTTTCTCTGCCCCGCTTCCCTTGTATGCCCCCACCACTTGCCAATTTTCGTGAAACGCGCCGGCAGCCTGCCTTTCCTATTCTCCTCTGCAATAATTTCCATGCAGAGCTTTTCAAATTCAAAACCGAAAAATGCGCCTTTTTGCTCGTTTATCTTCTGCTCTATAATCTTATAATCGCCGCCCTCATAAGAGCTCATATTGCGGTAAATAAACCTGAACCAGAAGTTAAAAAAGCTCTCAGCAGTAAAATATCTTCCCTTTTTTGACTTTGCCGGCTCTGTCACAGGAAGCTTGTAGCTGATTATGCCAAGCAAATCCTTCATATCCATAATGTAAGGGGAAAGTGAGGTTTCGCCGACATGCACAAAATCAGCCATTTCTTTTTTTGTTGATTTTCCTGTGGAAATGGCATGCAATATTTCATAATAAGTCCCATGCTCTTTGCCGAATTCCTCCACAAATATGTCCCTTACTTCTGCCTTAAGCGGCGCCAAATCCCTGAGAATAAGCTTGCTGACTGCATCTTCAAAGTTTTTCGCTCCATATTTTTCAACAAGCCTGTAATAATATATTGTTCCTCCGAACAGGAAATAAAGCTTAAGCTTTTCCTCAAAATCCCTAATATGCAAACTGTCAAGAACTTCAGAAACCTGCTTAAATCTGAATGGCTGGAGAGTGATTATGTTATCCGCCCTTTTGAAAAGCGGCGCTTTTTCCTCAATAAATATCTTTTTAATCATTCCGATGCTGGAGCCGGAGATTAGAAGAAATATCCTGCCTTTGTTTGTATCCCACAGCTTCTGGAGCTGGTTTATAGCTGACGGGCTTATTTTCATAAAACGCTGAAATTCATCAAAAGCTATAACCATATCATTGTTTTTAGCCAGCTCAAACAGCAGGGCAAGAAAAGAGTCTATTGTTGTTATGTCCTTTGCAAAAGCAGGCAGGCTAAAGTGCCGCAGCGCCTCAAGATACTCTTTTACAAGCAGCATCTCATTCTTTTTATCATCAACAAAGAAGTATGCAATATTTGATTTTTTTGACAAGAAATGAAGAATAAGCTCTGTCTTCCCCACGCGGCGCCTGCCTGTTACGACCAAAAAAGAGGGCTTCTTTTTATCCAGCAGCCCCAGTTCTTCAAGCTCCGCCTTTCTGTCAAAAAATCTCATTTTTGATTATAATTATAATGATTATAAAGATAACTACTATTTAAACCTATCGGCACCCTTCATATTTTCTAAGAAGAGGGTAACTGGTTCTCAGGCGGCAAGGGGTTGTACGCGGAGCATATAGAGTTTGGGGCTGACGCGTTCGGCGCAACCAATGGTTATTTAGTTTTAGCAGCAGCATCCACCTCACCAAATTGCAGCAATATCTGCACAGCTCATGGCATGGGCTGCTATGACGGCTTTTTGATAGGCGGCGGTGATTCTTCCTGTACCCTGATAGGAAGTTACAGATACTGCTGGTGCGGAAGAGCATAATCCTCTTTTTTCTTCTTCTTTATTTTCCATATTACCCGTAAGGTTTCCGGCGTTCCCGCAGGATTTCCAGCATTTCTGGAATATTTTCAAATGCGTTAGCCCGCAGAAGTGGCAACAATAGAAAGGTTTATAAATGAGTGCTTATTTACACATTACGGGATAAAGGTCCCGGGAGGAAACAAAAATGAATAGCGACATAGAAGTAAGCCAAGATTTGCAGTACCAGCCAAACAATGATTTGAATAAGGAAAGAGGCTGTTTGGGATTCTGGTAAGCCAATACAACAATGGCTATTTTTTTATTATCTTTATTGGATAAATGTAATTTAAATTGTAAGCATTGCCGGTCTGAAAAGAAGAACCGTATGCTCTCACTTGCAGACATAAAGAAAATAGTTAGCAAGGTAAAAGCAGCGCATGCTTCGGTAAATCTTACTGGCGGAGAGCCTTTGCTGCATCCGCAAATAGGGGATATTATTCTGTTATTTAAGAAATCCGGGATAAAGGTATCCTTGTCCACAAACGGGACTTTTTTGACGGAACATAAGGCCCAAAGGCTAAAATCAGCAGGGCTTGATGCAATAAATATAAGCTTAGACAGCTTAGATGAAAAATTCCATAATAGTATCCGCAATTCGCCAACTTCTTTCAAGGATGCGCTAAATGCAATAAGCACAGCAGTCGAAGCTGGTCTCAATACAAGAATTGCCTCTGTGTATTCAAAACAAAACATTAGCAATATAGTTCCGATGGCTTTATTTGCTATGGAAAAAGGATGCTCTGCAGTATCTTTTCGCAAGATTCTTCCTGTAGGAAGAGCAGAAGAAAACATGCTCGTCAATAAAATGGAAGACACCCTGTTCCTTAAAAACTGCTATACAGCGCTTTCGCTGCTTTATCCTTATTTTAACCTGTTTATAGAACATCCTCTTGACCCTTATATCACCTCCAGAATTTTTAATAAAAAGGCAGATTATATCGGCTGCGGCGCTTTTAAGCATATATTTGAGATTAAGACAGACGGCTCTGTATTTGCCTGCCCTGCCCTGCCTTTGAAAATAGGCAATATATTTACAAACAATTTAAGCAAGATTGCCAAAAATAGGGAAGGTATAATAAATATTGAAAAATTAAGGGGCATGTGCAAAAAATGCGATTTAAAGAATGTGTGCGGCGGATGCCGTGCACTTGCGTATTACGTGTTTAAAGAGCCGAATGAAGAAGATGTTTTTTGCGTAAGAAAAGAAGCGGAGAATATTATCGATGAAGTGCCTATATTGGAAGAGAAAACTTTGCTGTTAGCAGATGAAATAGAGCATATTGCATCTCTTACCGAAGATAATTTAAAGATACATCTTGAGAAATCCGGAATAAAATGGGATAGAACTATTTTAGAGAATGATCTGAGAAAAAAGTCATATTACTGGCTAATCCGTAAAATGGGCAAAATAACCGGATATGTCTGGTTTGAAAATGGAGAAGAGACGCGATTAAAGGCAATCATTCTTGATAAAACATTAAGAAAACAAGGCATTGGCTCCTTGCTGCTTGAGAGATTGAGGTTTGCTTCAAAAGGCAAGCAGTTAATAGCATTCGTGCAAAAAAGCAATAAGATTTCACAGAAATTTTTTGAGGCAAACAATTACAAGCGCATAGGCGAAGAGAAAGTAGGATTTATATATCGCAGATAGCAAGATTTGGAAATAGGCATAATAAGCTATGCCTGCTATCTTCAGGCGGCAAGGGATTCTATGCAAGCAAGATAGAGTTTTGGGCTGATGCATTCAGCGCAACCAATGGTTATTTAGTTTTAGCATCCAGTGGTGCCATTTGCAATAATATCTGCGACACCCAACACTTGGATTGCTTCGATGCATAAACACTAACAGGCAGCCGTGTTGGAGGCGGTGCGGCAACCACATGTAATTCTGGAACAGGATACAGATACTGCTGGTGCGGGCAGGCATAAGCCTCTTTTCTTCTTCTTTTTTCTTTCTTAATCGCAAACTATTTATACTAAGCCCGCTTTTCTTTAAGCCATGAGAAAGCCGGCTATTTTAGCGTTATGCATAGCAATTCTTGCTGCGTCAGCAGCGGCGCAAATGGAATGCTCTGTTGTCCCGCCCAATATATGCGACGGCACAAAAATCATTGGCATGACAAGCCTTTCAACAGGGGGAAGCCACGCCTCAATCCCCACTGACCAGGCAAATGCCTTGGTCGCATGCTGCAAGGGCGTTGAAGGGCTTTCAGTAAGCTATGCGCATGAAGGCGCGGACATATATCTCACTTCAGCAAGGGATGCGCACGTAAGCAGGGTTTCAGGGGAGAATGGATTGAAGATAAACGGCGTTTCATGCGGCTATTTCAATAACTGCAATGATTATGATGCATGCGTATTCTCAATATCAGCTGACAGGGACGCCCATATCTCAGATTGCGGGAATTATGCCTTTACAAGAAAGCTCTGCTGCAGGGAAGGCGCGCTTATAGGGGAAGAGCTTGAAATAGAACAGGAAGCGGCTGCCGAAGAAGAGCAGGCAATCATCCCCGCAAGCCCGGAAGAAGGCATGGGAAATACTGGACAAAATAATGAGATAGCCCAAACCAGCAAGCCAAGGAGCATTAAATTCACACCAATCCTGAAAAAGTTTATCAGAAATTTCCTGAGAGGCGGGCTTGTCGGCTCATTCTTAAGGATACCGGCGTAAGCCAAAGCCACAAACTATTTATACACTTCTTTCCTTTATTTCTTATATTAAAAGAGGATTACAATGAAGATAACCATATTAATAACAATTTTTATCCTGCTGTCTTTTTCAGCTTATGCGCAGTATGAGGCATTGGCAGGCATAGCAGCAGAAAGCCCTGAATACAATGATTACAAGCTATGCATTGACTCCTGCTCCCAATGCGAACAAAGCTGCAAGGCAAGCACATACAGGCGCGCCGCTGAAGCGCAAAACAAGGAGGAATTCTGCAATTACCTGCCTGAAGGCGAAAAGGCAATGTGCAGGGAAAGGATTTACATGGCAAATGCAATACAGAACAAAAATTCAGCAGAATGCCAGAAGATAACAGACGAGTTCCAGAAAACAGGCTGCCTTTTGAATGTGCAGACAGAAAAGGCAATTGCAGGGGAAAGCGAAGCAGAATGCGATTCATTGGAGCCTTCTTTTGCTGAAAGCTGCAGGCTGGCTTTCAATATGCGAATGGCGTCATCAAAAGCAGATGAAAGCTACTGCAATAAGATAGCTGACGAAAGCGCAAAATCAATGTGCCTGGAGAATGCTAAAATGCAGAAAGGCGAAGCAGCGGAGCCTGCAAAAGAAGAGGCTCCTGCCATAAAGCCGAAAGCAGGCAAAAACCTTATAATCTACGGAATCATCATTTTAGGTGTAATAATATTTGCTGCAACAGCTGTTATTATCATCAAAAAGATAAACAGGAAAAAGCAGGCACAGCCATCAATGGCCCAGCAAACAAAGGGACCGCCGCTTATGCTGCAGAACCAGCAGCCTGTCCAGCAATTCCCAAAAGCAGGCATCGGAACTGGCGTTCCGGACCAACTTTCAAGTAAGCAAAAAACAGGTGAATCAAAGTGAAAAGAACATTAATTGCTGTTTTTGCATTTGCAGCAATCATTTGCAGTATCTATGCAAGCGCTGCAATGAGCTGTTCAATAACAGATGCCTCATCATGCGCAGATACAATTGTTTTAAGAATGTCAAATCTTGCAGAAGGAGGCAGCCATGCAGGGCTTCCTGATTCTTCAATTTATCCAACAGTAGTCTGCTGCTCAGGAGTATCCGGGCTGGGTATTTCAACAACAGATGGCGAAGAAATAGGAGTGCTTTCTTCAAATGATGATGCTCATTACAGCAAGACAGGAGCAGGAACAACAATCTACCTCACTGCTTCAAGCGCAGTAACATGCATGTATGGCACAGACACCTGCCTTAGCGGCAATACATGCCTTTTCAGCTTTTCAGCTGAAGAAGACGCGGAAGACGCGCATGTTTCAGGGTGCGAGGCAGACGAATTTCCTTTCTCTGAAAGGAGGCTGTGCTGCCGCGCAGGAGGGGGGTGCTCAATAGACGCAATTTACTGGGGCGTATTTGATGAAGCAGGGGATATCACCCCCTTGGCTGGTGAAGGGCCTGTCGGAATTGCGGAAGGTGTAGTGGTTTTTCTTATTGCAGAAACATCCGGTTGCAGGGGGGCAAGCGCCGAGTTCAATATATACAGCGGGCCTTCTTATACTGACCCCGCATTTAGTCCTTCAACATCACTGCACGGCGACCCTATCCTTATGGGAAACTACAAGCTGGGAAAAACAGTGGGTGATGGGGAAGAGCTGTGTTTTGAGGATGCAGAGAGCAGAGAGATATGCTATGAAGACATGGTTCTTGCCACATGGGCAAGCCCGGGCGCAAAAGAAGAGGGGGGTGAACCAGAAACAGGCTATTACGAATTTGAGCTTAAGCTCACGCACGAAGACCCTGAATATACAAGGGAATCAGGACTTTCAGATAAGGTTGAAGTAAGCAATGAATGCACAGCTATTGACCCCATGGAGCACTGCACGTCGCTTACAGAAGACGAAAAAGATAAGTGTAAGGACGAATGCGTTCTTGGTGACGACGGTGATCTTTGCCCTGACTCTGACTGCGACGGAGTTGCCAATTGTATTGATAGATTCACAGGAACAGTGGCGGATCCTGAACTGGTAGATAAGTGCTCTGGCACTGCATATGGCACAGCTGGCTGCATCCCTGCAATTGACTGCATAGACCTTAAATGGAGCGAATGCAAGAACTGCGAAGCAGGAGAAGATTGCCAGACAGAAGGAGGATTTAATCCTGGCGATGAATACATGGAAAGGTGTGAGAAATCATCTTTGTGTGTCTGCAAATGGGCTGATGGAACAGCCCCCCCTGGCTGCACAGACGCTGTTTTAAACCAGTGGGAAAATAGATTCAAAGCCTGCATTGAAGAGGAAGAATTCCCTGTATTCACAGGATTTAATATTATTGCTGTATTGGCAATTCTCAGCATATATTATGCAGTGATTATAATCAGAACAAAAAAGAAATATTAATTATTTTTTCATAATAATATCCAATCTTAATAAAGGGCCTATCTTTTCTCCGCGCGGAGTAAATGCATAAGCAATTGCGCCCTTAACGCAGTTCTCGCAATAATTATGATTCTTAATAAGAGATTCAATCATTGATGAAATTATTGTCTGCTGGTCAGGGTGTAATGAATCAAATTCCTGTGTGCCCTGGCTGCGTACAGCCTCAACAAACCTGTCATTGTCCATGTCAAGCATTCTAACCTTCTCCCTAAATAAGCCCTCTGTGAGCGGCTTGAACAGATAATCATAAATAAAGTCCTCCCCAACCATAAAGTCCGTTTCCCCGCAGCCAGATATTTTGCCTATTTTTATCATGATATTATTTCTTTGCTCAATAATGCTCCGCCTCACACTTTCTTTTTGGGTTGCATCCACACCCATTAATTCCTCAATCCTGGACAGCACTCTTTCGTCAGGCATTCCATCCCGGGTATTGCCGGCATTAAATGCCTCTGCATGCTCCAGGTAATTGTCAATCATTTTCCTTCTTTGCTCTTCCGGCATTGCGATAAAAGAATGCACTATGTCTTTTACAACAAGATTATTATATTCCCTTTCAATAGCCATGAGATGCTCTATAAGCTCACCATAGTTTGCTTCAACTTTTTCGTTTTTGCCTATTTTCAGAAGCTCTGTAACCTCTGTAAGTATTTCAGATCCCCCTTCATCATCTTCATCATCATTGTATCTTAGTTGGCTTGAATCAATAAGTTTTTCAAGCCCTTGTTTCAGCCTTGTAAAGTTAAGGCAGGCGCATCTCCACCCTTTTTTAGCCTCTTCTTCTTCTTTTGCGCTTATGATGCCTGCAACAGTGTCCTGGATTGTCCTTGGAGACACACCAAACATGCCTTCATCAGGATGCTCATTACGCAATGCGCGCTGTATTTTCGCGTCAGTCATTTTAAGAATATAACTCAATTCAGCTTCTGAGTTCCTGTTTTTAGCAAAGGAGAATCTGCTGTGTATTTTTCCGTCATAAAGTTTTGCTTTTATTAATGGAGGCAGACTGCCGGCAAATTCTATCTGCTCCTTTGTTAAGTCCATAAAATGAAGAAACTCTTTATCAGGCCTTTTCAGGCGCGTTAAAACACACCACAAGCCCAGCATTTCAGCAACATGAGGCATCATGTGCCTGTCTTCTTCATCCTCGCGCGCTGTTGAATAGCCAAGCCCGTTAAATCGCCTTTCATAGATTTTTGCCTCTTCACTTGGCTGAAGTATATAACCAACATCCACTACCCTTATCCTGTCCAACAATCCCTTGTTGGATCCATGCCTTGGGTCACGAAGAATTGCAAACTCCTCAAGATTGGTAGTAATCATCATCAAAACATCAATGTAACCAAGCACCCCGTTAAAATCAACTGTATGCTCCTGCACGGCGTTTAAAAGATACTGCAAATAGTGCGCAGGCTTTTTGAATATGTCTGAAAAATGTATAAGGCCCCTGTTTGCATCAACCCACTTGCCTGAAAACTTGTGAAGGCTTATGCCTTTGAGCTTTTCAACGATATTCCTGTATGAGTTTGTTTCCATTGCGATTACAGGGGCTTCGCCTTCTGTGTTTGCTGATGAATAAACAGTAGAGCCGCCTATCTGGCACACCTCTGAAAAGCCAACCCTCTCTACCTGGATATGCTCAAGCACTTTTTTGAAATCACCGTCATATTCCTCAAGCAGCCTGTTATATATTGTCTGGCAGTTAAAGCAAAGCTCGCTTTTTATCAGCTTTGGCGGGATTCTTATTTTTTTTCCTGATTCAGCAATTATTTTTTCAAGAAGCTCCCTTCTTTGCTGCCTTGGGTAAAGAAGCAGAGGGTTGTCGTTCATCTGGCACGGCACATTTGAATCTGCTTCAGAGCGCTTTAAGTGCGCATAATTTCCCGCTTGTTTCTCTTCGTTGCGCAGGAATCCCATTTCATTGCCGCCATCCCTTGGAAATAACCAATTAAATGTATAAACACCGCCTTCAGGAAGCTTTGAATATTCTTCACCCCCCCTCATAAGCAGCCTTACTATTGTTGATTTGGCAGTTGCAACAGGGCCTCTTAAAACAATAATGCGCTCCTCGCTTCCCCTGCCTGTCATTTTCAGCTGTGAAACAAAATCCATCAGCACCCGGTCCTGGCCAAAAACCCCCTCCCTGACAACAAAGGGATCATCAAACACATTGTAATGCCTTATTCTCTGGCCGCAGTTAATATAATCAGTATGGCCAAAATGTTCTATCATGTCTGCTATGTACTGAACAGAAGTCCTTATATGGCTCTTTATGTCCTGCCTTACCAGCTCAATATACTCATCCAAAGAACCCTTCCATCCAACTCCTGCGCGGAATTTATCCCCAAGCCCTTTATGTATTTCCCTGGTTAGCTTATGGCTCATTGCATCCTCTCTGTCACAATTTTGCTGCCGTCAAATGTAACCTGCACAGGCGCCTCCTCAACAATTGTCCTTAGGCAGACAGGCCTTTTCCAAATCTTAAACAGCCTGCTTAATGTCAGGTTGCGTTTCCTTGCATCAAGCTCCTGCCCGTGAAATTCATGGTTAAGCAGCAATTGTTTTGCATTCCTGAAATTACCGTCCAAAACTTCAATAACAGGCTGGCCTGCGTGAAAAATCGAGTTAATCAGGTTGTTCCTGATTAAGCCAGGGTCCCTGCTTGCAATCCTGAAAACATTGCTTCTTTTGTCATACTTTGCTGAATAAATGAACAATTCCTGTATCAGCTCATCTGTAAAGTACTGCCTGATGAAATCAACATCGCTGAGCGTTGCCCTTACTTCAAATATCTTTTCAAGCCCCCTGCCTTCCTGCGTATTCCACTTCATTCTTTTCAGGGCATCTCTCTCATTCTCATAATCCAAGCCGTGCCTTCCTTCATCCCATCTTTTTCTTATGCTGCGGAATATCTCATATCCAATCATATAATGGTTAAGCTTTTCACCTCCCAAAATTCCCTCCATTGCCTGTGTATAATGCACAACGCCTTCTATGCCTGCCAGCCCCATCTCCACCATCATATACTGGTGCCAGAATGTTGCCCATCCTTCATTCATTACCTTTGTTTTCATCTGCGGAAGCAGGTAATATGCCTCATCGCGGATAATCGAAAGAATGTCCCTTTGCCATCCTTTAAGAAGATCATTATTCTCAATTATAAACTGAAGAACATCCCTCTCAGGCCGTTTTTCCTTGTCATTTTTTTTCTTTTTCCTAAGCTCTGGATAAATATTTTCTGTTTTGATAAACCCTTTCATGTAATGGGGGAATGGAAAATATTCATCGCTGAGCTCTTTTTCTTCCCTATTACACGAACAACTGCCTTTAGATTCACCTTCATCATCTCCATGGCATCCGCCGCCGCAGCCTCCGCAGCCTCCGCCGCAGCCCCCAGACTCATGCCCTGAAGAGCCGCAATTGCATTCATGCTTATCATCCTCGTCATCCTTAGGATCCTTGATATAAGGTGTAAAATCAATAAGGTCTTCAATTGAAAGGCAATAGTCAATAAACTCTTCCACCTTGTCCTTGCCAAACCTGTCAATGTGCTTTTGGACTATTGCCTTGTGTGACTCCATTGTGCTTATCATATTCTTGTCAGTGTCATGGAAATGGTGGTTATTCTTGAAAAAATCAACATGGCCGTAAACATGCGCCATCACCATTTTTTGTATGCTTGCTGTATTATACTGCAAAAGATAGGCAACAGCAGGATTATTATTTATAACAAGCTCATAGATTCTGGCAAACCCGTGCCCCATTTGTTTCTCAAAAATCTCATACTGCATGCCAAAATGCCAGTGGTTATACCTTGTTGGAAAACCATTGTTTGCAGTGACAGCCATAAGCGTGTCAAAATCAAGAATCCTGAAGTCTGTCGGAAAAAAGTCAAGGCCGCATTTTCTTGCAGCTTCCTCAACCTCTTGTCTCATTTCTTCAAGTTCCGATGTAAGGTTCCAGTGCGCCATTTTTACTTTCCTGTGCTGAGGAATTTTGTTATTGCAGGCAGTACATCCTCATTGCTGTCAATCTGGTGTGACCTTATTTTTTCTGCCAGTGCAAAATCCCCATCTGCCAGCTGTTGGATATATTCAAGGTGCTTGCCGTCGCCGTAAGGCGATGTTGTCTGGGCATAGCAAAAAAGATTAAGCTTGGGAAGAAGGTCTTCAATCAAAAATTCTATTGAGCCGCTCTCCTCCCGCCTCCAACCTGATGTCCAGTCATCTCCGTCAGAATATTGGAACATATATATATTCCAGTCATCAACAGGATACCTGCTTTGTATTATCCTGGAAACCTCCTGGTAGCCTGAGAGGATTATTGTGCCTCCTGACTCCCTTGTATGGTAAAACTGGTCTTGCGTGACTTCCTTTGCCTGCGCATCATGTATGACATAAACAGATTCAAGCCCAGGATAATGCTTTCTCAGCCAGAGGTCTGACCAGAATGAAATCTTTCTTGCAAGCTCTTTTTGCTCCTCCTCCATGCTGCCTGAAACATCCATAAGGTAAAAAATAACAGCGCTGCTTTCAGGCACAGGCTTCATTGTCCATGACCTGTACCGCATGTCCGCGCTTTCTATTGGAATTCTGGGCTTCTTAGGGTCATAATCTCCTGAGCCGATTGCGCGCTTTAGGGCTTGCTTTAATGTTTTCCTTTTTCTTAGCAATGCGCTCGGCCCTTTTTTTCTCTCGCCTGAATATTTGTCAAATTCCTGGTATATTGTCCTCTTGCCTTTTGGCTCAATTCTCGGCAGCCCAAGCTCTTCACCCATAATGTCAGCAAGTTCAATAACATTCATTTCAATCATATGCTCGCCTGGCTTGTCACCTGCTTTTTGCTGCCCTTCTTCCTCTTCCCCTTCTCCTACCTCATCACCAATATCACCTTCACCCTTGCCAAGCTTATCTTCGTTATCGCCTTCCTTGTTCCTGAATTTGGGGATGTCAATCCGGGGGATTGGAATAAATACCTTGCCGTCTTTGCCTCTTCCAGGCAGGCCTGCGCCTTTTATAATAAGGTCTTTCAGCCCTTTTCTTACATTTCCCTTTATAATATCATGGAATCTTCTCTTGTCCTGCTCTATGTTTGATACCATATATGCTCCATTAAACAAAAAAAATAAAAATTATTTTAGTTTTCAGCAGCCTGCCCCATTTTATCCTGCGAATGCATTGCAGCTGCCTTCATGCAGTGCTCGCAATAGCCGAGATCTTCCAAGGCTTTTATCAGCTCTTTCTTTTTTCCTGCTTTGATGCTGTCCAGATTGCCTGTAAAAAGGTCGTTCAGGTTAAGGTTGTTCTTATTTTCCTCAAATATAAGCCCCTCTATTCCTTTTCTCAGGGTTTCATTGTCAGCCACAGAAATTTGTTTTCCTTTGCTTGCAAGCGTGCCTTTTATTTGCATAAGATTTTTTCTGAAGTCCTTGCTGTGCGCTGGCGTAATCTCTGCTTGGTCTTCAATAGCTTTCATAAATCTTTCATTGGGAGGCACTTTGCGCAGGGGGTCTTCCGGCACTTCAACAAGCTCTCCGGAAACCCATGCTGATACATTTTCCAGATATCTTTTTGCATACCTTTCAACCTGCTCAGGCCCGCATTGGGCTTTAGACACATCCCTCTGCACCCATTCAGACAACGCTGTTTTTGCCTCATCAATCAGGCTGAGGTACTGAAGGCGCGTTTCCGGCTTGTCAATTCCCACAGAATGCTTTAGCCTCTCTTCAATCATTGTCAGCACCATGTAAGGATTTATGCAAGGCTCATCATACATTGCAGCTGCATCTCCTATAGCATCCTGCAGCATCCTTGGTGAAATCCCAAACAGCCCTTCTTTTTCAGCATCCTTCATCATCTTCCTGACAACATCCGCAGTCATGTCTGGAAGCTGCTGGCCGTCATAAAGGCTGATTTTTTGCCTTAAGGTCAGGCCCTTGCCGTGATCCTCTTTAGGTGTTTCCATCCTTGTCAGCAATGCCCAAAGAGCTGCTGCTTCAAATGTATGAGGCGCTATGTGCTTTATGTCATGGACAAACCCTTTTTTGCATACATTTACCTCTTCCTTAAGCCGCAGGTTGTAAGGAATGTCAATCTTGATTGTCCTGTCCCTTAATGCTTCCATGAATTCATCGCTTTGCAGCTTTCTCAAGTCAGGAGGGTTTGTGTGGCCGATAATAACCAAATCAATGTCTGTCTTTGCAAATTTCTTCGGCTTGATAACCTTGTCCTGCGTTGCCTCAAGCAAATCATACAGGAATGCTGTCTCGAGCTTGAGCATTTCAATAAACTCAATCAGGCCCCTGTTTGCCTTGCAGAACTCGCCGTCAAAATTAAACACCCTTGGGTCTGAATCAGAGCCGTATTCAGCAATTCTCCTGAAGTTTATGTCTCCTGTCAAATCAGTTGAATCCTGGTTTTTCTCGTCTTTTGGCTGGAAAGTGCCTATTCCCCTTCCTGCTTTTTCAGAAACAAGCCATCTCACAACCCTGACATGCTGCTCAACAGCCTTTTTCCAGTCTCCCTTGTATTCCCCGATTAATGCTTCAAGATTAAAGCTGCACTGCGGGCAGAGGTTGCCTCTTACAGCAGCAGGATATTTCATTGCAGAGCCTTCCTTAAGCCAATTATTGCTGTTAATTGCGTCAATCACTGCCTGCCTTCCTTCTTCAGGAAGAAGATGCAGCGGCTCTTCCCTCATTTCACACACCATGTTGTGAAGCGCCTTGCCGTCAAATTCCCTGCCCTCAAGCCCTGTCCAGGAAATGGTATAAAGCGGGTCTGTCCTTGAATATCTCTCCAATCCTCTTTTGATAAGCTTGGCTATTGTGCTTTTTGCGCTTCCAACAGGGCCGTGCAGAAGTATTAATCTTCGTTCAGCGCCCCTCTCAGTTGCCGCGTTTCTTATCTTTCCAACAAGTTTCATAAGCGGCTTTTCAAGCCCGAAGAGAGCATCCCCTGTTGGATTTTGATTGGCATCCATAGGTGTAAAGAATTCATACCTTACGAAATCCTCATAAGCGCCCTGCACTTTTGTAATGCCGGCTCCCTCAATCATGTCGCACATTCTTTGGAATGATGTTCTTGCCGGCCTTGCATCAGTATGCAGCATTCTAAGATACTCAAAAAAACCCATGTCTTTTGTGATCTGGGCATATTCTTCTCTTGAGTCTGCCCCTATCTGCTCAAATAGCTTGTCTTCTAGTTCTACCATTTAATTCAACCTCCTTTTTATGAGAATAATAACTAGTCCACCTCTCTTCCTACTATAGTATGTAAGTATTTAAATCTTTTTCAAAAACGGCACTGTCTGAAAAGTGAGTGATAGACCTTATAAGGGGAAAACACCCTATTTTAATTGCTAAAACGAGGTGTTTTCCAATGACAGAAATACATACAACCTTTTTTAACTTTTCGGAAGTCACACTCCTAAGTGAGATA
>JAHJRD010000010.1 GCA_018830945.1 Nanobdellota archaeon
TAAAAGGGGCTTTAGTAATAAAAAAAGAAGATGTGGGTAAAATAGAGCAGGTATTGAAGAAATATAAAGTAAAATATGGGGTGTATGAGATTACAATCCCTGAAACAAAACTTATAACCCCTTGAAATGTTCATCTACTGTTAGTCATACAATTTCTTAATCTTAACTTTCTTAATCTTTTTAGGAGATGCCTCAACAATTGTAATCTCATTCTGGTTAATCACGACAACTTCCCCTTCCTTGGGAATCCGTTTAATAGATTTTAATATAATCTTGCTAAGAGCATCATTAATAGCGCCAGGCAAGGTAGTCCTCGTAAATCTGTTTATTGCCTTTAACTCTGTTGTGCCGTGAACCAATATTGTCTGCTTGTCTATCCTCTTAATCATGTGCTTCTTAACATCACTTTCATCAATTATCTCTCCAACAAGCTCCTCAAGCAAATCCTCCAAAGTGACCAGCCCGATTATCTCACCGTGATCATTCACAACCATGGCCATGTGCAGCTGCCTGTTCTGGAACTCCTTGAACATCTCATTAAGCAAGGTATGCTGCGGCACAAAGAATATTGGCGATGTTGCTGTCTTCAAAAGTTTTTTGCCATTGCCTTTCTTGTGCAATGCGGAAAATAACTCTTTAATATGCACAACCCCCACTATGTTTTCCCTTGACTTGCTAAAAACAGGGTACCTTGAAAATTCATGCTCCTGCATTATCTCAGCAGCAGCATCAAGATTTGAATTGCTGTCAATGCATATCATTTCACTGCGGTGAGTCATTACTTCACGAACAGTAATGTCATTGAACCTCAATACAGACTCAATCATTTCCTTCTCTTCATTCTTGACATTTCCAGCCTCTGCGCTCATCTCAAGCATTGCTTTCAGCTCCTCCTCTGAGACAGCAGGCGGCTTCATAAAAGAGCCTGTTCTTGTAATCTTTTTTGCAATAAGTTCAAACAATAAAATAACAGGATAAAGAGCTTTCATTACAAAGATAAGTATTGGCGCTGAAACCAATGCAAAAGAAGATGAATGATGGGTTGCGTATGACTTCGGCGTTATTTCACCAAATACAAGCACCAAAAGAACCATTGCGCCTGTTGCAATTCCCGCTCCCATGTTTCCAAAAGCATTTATTGCAAGCATTGTTGCTATTGCAGATGCTGCTATATTGGCTATGTTGTTTCCCACGAGTATTGTTACAAGTGCTTTTTTAGGGTTTAGCTTCAAATACTCAAGCTGCCTTGACCATCTTGCATTCTTCTGCACAAGCATCCTTACCTTTGCCATGCCTGTTGAGAATATTGCTATTTCCGCGCCTGAGAAAAACGCAGACAATACAATTAGCAATGCCAAAAGGAGAAGATACCCTATCATTTGTGAGTCAACACCATACTGAAAGCCAACACCATAATATATGAACTCAAAGTATTTAAAAATTTTGTATGATTCATGTTTATAAACAAACCCTTCAATTCCGCTTACAGCTCTATTATTTTGCCTTTCCTGCCAACATTTACGACAGTTGTATTCCCGAGCTTTTCCTCAATTCCCTCTGCCTCATGCACATGGCTGCAAAATAAGATATCCGGCTTAAACTCCTCAACAGCCTTTCTCACGCCTTCGCTTCCAGGCACAAGGCTTGAAAATTTAGCCATTAATGTGCCTTTTGGATGAACATGAGTAACCATTATCTTCTTCCTGCAGTCTTTTGTGTAATTAGCTCCTTTCTTTAAGGTGTCAAATATTTCCTCTTCAGACAGCCCAAAGATGCCAACGTTTGCAGAGCCGCAGCCAAAGAACCCTAAATTATCAACCCTGTATGCATAGCCGTGCAGGTTTTTGCCTTTGTATAATTCAGCAAGGAAATCAGCAATGTCATTGCCTTCATGGTTGCCGGGAACCAGTAAAACCTTCTGCTTGAATACTCCGATGAGATTCTCAGTTGTAATGCCATCCTGTGTTATGTCTCCGCAGACAACAACCAGATCAACCTTTTCCTTGTCAGCCTGCTTTGCGAGCTTTGCAGCTAATGCTGAATCCCCGTGAAAATCGCCTACTGCAAGTATCTTCATTTTATCTCCTGATTTAAGCCCAAAAGCCAGTATTTAAGCCTTGCGGTTATTAAGAAGTAATAACTATTTCTTGCCCAAAACCTTACTCTTGTTCATGTAAGGAACCAAAACTTTAGGCACTGTAACTGTCCCATCCTTGTTCTGGTAATTCTCAAGAACAGCAACAAGAGCCCTTGAAGTTGCAACAGCTGTTGAATTCAAAGTATGTAATACTCTCTTTTCACCGCCTTCCTTGCCGCACTTGATATTAAGCCTTCTTGCCTGGTAATCAGTGCAGTTTGAGCAGCTCACAACCTCGCCATATTTTCCCTGCCTTGGCAGCCATGCCTCAATATCATACTTCTTTGCAGCAACAGTGCCAATATCGCCTGTGCATATGTTAACAACCCTATATGGTATCTCCAAAGCCTTGAAAATCTCTTCAGCATTCTTTATCAGCTCTTCATGCAGCTTCCATGAGTCCTCTGGCCTGCAGAAAACAAACTGCTCAACCTTGTTGAACTGGTGCCTTCTGAACAATCCTTTTGTATCAATGCCGTGCGCGCCAATCTCTTTCCTGAAGCACTGGCTGTAACCAAGGAACTTTATTGGCAATTGCTTTTCATGAATTGTCTCATTCATGTAAAAAGCAGCCATTGGGTGCTCTGAAGTTGCAATCAAATACTCATCCTCATTCTCAGCCTTGTACATTACTTTCTCAAAATCACTTAAGTCAGTAACGCCCTCATACGGCTTTCTCTTCATCATCAAAGGCGGCAGGAATAAGGTATACCCTTTCTTTACCATCATGTCTATTGCAAACCTTGCTATTGCCTGCTCCAATAAAGCAATCTCCCCTGTCAAGACAAACCACCCGTTGCCTGAAATCTTTGTTGCCCTCTCAAAATCAGCCCCAAGCTTCTCAGCAATTTCAATATGAGTCTTTAATTCAAAAGCAGGCTTTGTTATCTTCCCCCATTTCCTTACTTCTTCATTCTCAGAATCATCCTTGCCGTAAGGCACTGACTCATGTAAAACATTAGGCATTCTCATAAGATAATTTCTTAATTTCTCTTCTGCATCAAACACCAACTTCTCCTCTTCAGCAATCTCTTTTGGCAAAGAGGCTGCCTTCTTTATCTGCTTTGAAGCGTCTTTTCCAGCCTTCTTCAGGGCATTAATCTCCATGCTAACCTTATTTCTTTCAGCCCTTAATGAATCCAAACCGGCTTTTCTCTTCTTCCACTCAGAATCAAGCTTTATTACCTCATCAACCCATTTAAGCTTCTCAGAATCCTTTCTTTTCTCAAGGTTCTTGAGTATAATCTCGGGGTGCTCCCTGAACAATTGTATATCGAGCATGGTAATAGAGGGGAATATAAGCATTTATAACACTTGCGTTAAAAAACAGTATCTCCGAATGGTGTAGTGATTGAGTCTTTTTAAGGATTCTTTAAACTATATGATTTGTTTCTTTTTCCTTGAAAGCCCTTTGGAATTGGCCAATCAAAGCTTGGGTGTTTCTTTAGCTCTTCAAACTTTTCCAA
>JAHJRD010000107.1 GCA_018830945.1 Nanobdellota archaeon
AATATTCATCGCAGCTTAAACAAAACCAAAATATAGCCTAAAATATCCAAGTTACTCTTTAACGTTTGGCTTTTATCGCTCTTTCAGCAGACTTTGCCGCTGAAATATACCGAAAATCACTTAATAATCAGACAGTGCCTCAAAAACGCATTTCAAAAATTTGACGATAGGGACAACATTAAAGTAGTGAATTATATGAGATTATATGACAAAAGCAAAAAGCACAAACTTTAATAATCAATCGCATTGCTATTAATTAAAATGATAAGGCAGCCAATTTGTGTCTTTATGGGGCACGTGGACCATGGAAAAACTTCATTGCAGGACAGGATAAGGCATACTGCAGTTGCAAAGTCAGAGGCAGGCGCTATTACCCAGATGATTAGCTCAAGCGCTGTTTCAATAGAGACAGTCAAAAGAATCTGCGGAAATCTCATAAAAGACCCTTCAACACTAACTGTTCCAGGCTTATTGTTCATTGACACGCCAGGGCACGCTGCTTTTACTAATTTAAGGAAAAGAGGCGGCAACTTGGCAGATATTGCTGTTCTTGTGATTGATGTGAATGAAGGCATTATGCCGCAGACAGCTGAATCAATAGAAATATTAAAACAATATAAAACCCCTTTTATTATTGCATTAAACAAGATTGATTTATTGCAGGGCTGGAAAAAAAAAGAAATTCCTTTGCTGCAATTGGTTGAAGAACAGGCAGATAATGTAAAGCAGCTGCTTGACACAGGCCTGTATGAGCTTGTTGGAAAATTATATGATATTGGAATTAATGCAGACAGGTTTGACAGGGTTTCTGATTTTACAAAGCAAGTTGCAATCATCCCATGCTCAGCAGAGACAGGAACTGGAATCCCTGAAATGCTCATGGTTTTGGTTGGATTAGCGCAAAAATTTTTAGAAGAGAGCTTAAAGACAACAATGGATGCTGGAAAAGCAACAGTGCTTGAAGTAAAAGAGGAGAAAGGAATAGGAAAAGTGCTTGACGCGATTCTTTACGATGGGGTTTTAAAGCAGGGAGACGCAATTGCAATAGGAGACCCTGACGGCGCGATTATAACAAAAATAAGAGGAATATTCATACCTGAGAAAGGAAAATTAAAATCAGTAACAGAAATCAGCGCAGCAGCAGGCATTCGGATATCTGCCCCTGACATTGAAAAAGTAATACCAGGCGTGCCTCTTGCATCTGCAGGAAAAGATATTGAAAAAGCAAAAGAGGATGTGCAGAAAGAGGTTGAAGCTGTGATGCTTGACACTGACAATGAAGGGGTTGTTGTAAAGGCTGATTCTTTAGGTTCTTTAGAAGCGCTTTTGAAAATGCTTAGGGAAAAGAAAATTCCCGTGAAAAAGGGTTCTGTAGGCACAATAACAAAAAAGGATTTGGCTGACGCAAGCTCTGAAGACAACCCATACTATAAAGTGCTTCTTGCATTCAATGTTCCTGCTGATGAAGAAAAAGCAGACGTCAAGATAATTTCGCACAATGTGATTTACACAATCATTGAGGATTATGAAAAGTGGCTTGCAGAAGAAAAGAAAAGGCAGGAGAAAAAAGCATTGGAAGCATTGACAATGCCTGCAAAAATGCAGATTTTAAGAAAATGCATATTCAGGCAGAGCAACCCGGCTGTTGTCGGGGTATTGGTTCTTGGCGGTGTTGTGAAAGCTGATGTTGATTTGATAAAAGCAGACGGCTCAAACGCAGGAACAATAAAAGCAATTCAAATGGAAAAGGAAACAGTTGAAAAGGCAGAGAAAGGCAAAGAGGTTGCTATATCACTCCCCGGAATAACAGCAGGCAGGCAGATTGATGAGGATGACATCCTTTATGCTGACGTGCCTGAAAGGGATTTCAAGGAATTGAAAAAATATAAGAACTTATTGAAAGAGGAAGATATTAAATTACTGAAAGAATTGGCTGAGATTAAAAGAAAACAAAATTCACTCTGGGGAGTCTAATCTAACTTCTGGCAAAGCAACGCCTATGCCAAGACCAAGATACCATCCATTGTCTTCAGCGCTGAACAGTCCGCCTGTCTCAAGCTCCAAAGCGCCGTAGCCGCAGAAAATAAGCCTTGCGCCTGCATTAAGGTTGCCATAAACGCCCATAGATTGATTTTTCCATGGGTCAAGCGTGCTGACAAATGTCACGCCTGTGCCTGCATAAAACCCGCCGCTCACTGAATCATTGCCAAGAAACATTGCTGAAAAACCAAGATTTTGCTGCGCAACAAACCCGTCATAAACACCGCCTGTTACTATTGCAGCAAAAGATGTTGACAATCCTAATCCCAAAGAAAGCTCTGTTGAATTCTCATCATCCTCATCAAGCAATAATGAGCCAAGCCCTATATGTGCATTTAATTTTTCACCTGCTGCATAGCCAAAAAGAGCGTGATTAAGCTCTACGTTTTCAACTCCAAGGTAAATTGCTGCCTGCGGAGTCAAAGAGACAAAAGTAAGCTCTGTATTTTCAGGCAATGGATTTTCAAGCCTGTGCTCTATCCTTGATTCAGATTCATGCCTTTCCTGCGCAATTGCATCAGAAGAATACATGCCAACAGCTGCTGCCACAGCAACAATTTCTTGTAGTTTAATCATTTTTTGCCTCGATAAGCGTGATTTTCCCTGCATTTATATAGTTTTGCATTATTGCCACGCAAGAAGGAAAACAAGTAAGAACAATATGGGCCTACAGGGCTGCAGAAACTTTGTTTCTTGCCCCATAGGCAAAGCAATATGGGCCTACAGGGATTTGAACCCTGATCAATCGGTCCGAAGCCGACCGCACTATCCGGGTTATGCTATAGGCCCATGCTCTTTTAAGCATTAATGGTTGTTTATAACACTTTTTATTGAGCAAAAAAGGCAATAAAACAAGCAATTCAAGCCTCCTTTTTCTATGCTTTTACAGCTTTATTCTAGCAGTTAGAAAGATTTATATACTCCAGTATATACTTCAAAATCGCCCGCCACGAGAATACCTTGTGGAGCATACGGAAAAACCCAAGCTATGAATCAGGGGGTTAGTGTTGCGGGCTATATACTCACCATATTGTTGGGTATTGAAGCAAAACCTAAAGTTCAAGAACAAATAATCATACTTCATTTGAAAATGGCATTAAAATCATTGGCAGAATGGAACAGATTTGGAAAATCAGGGCTGTTTAAGGATTAAAAAAGCCCATATTAGTTCTTGGATTTTTAGTGTAAAATAAACTCAGGAGGAATAAGAAAATGGGAAAGATAAGCCAGGTTTCGGCAAAGTATATTGTTCATACAAAGATACAGATAGAAGGTGTTGTAGACAGGCCTGACGTGATTGGAGCAATTTTTGGGCAGACAGAAGGGCTTTTGGGCTCTGACTTGGAGCTCAGGGAGCTTCAGAGAAGCGGCAGGATAGGAAGGATAGAGGTTAACACAGACGTCAAGGCAGGAAAGACAGACGGGGAAATAATAATCCCATCAAGCCTTGACAAGGAAGAAACAGTTCTTGTTGCGGCTGCAATGGAAACAATCCAGAGAATTGGGCCGTGCAATGCAAAAGTTCATGTTGAAAGTATAGAAGACGTAAGGATTACAAAAAGACACTTTGTTGTTGAAAGGGCAAAGGAGCTTTTGAAGCAGCTTTCAGACGAAGTGCTGCCTGACTCAGCAGAGCTTACTGAGGAGGTTGCGATGTCTGTAAGGATGATGGAAATCTGCGAGTATGGCAGGGAAAGGATCCCGGCAGGGCCTGCTGTGGATGAATCAGAAGACCTGATTGTTGTGGAAGGCAGGGCTGATGTGATTACCCTGCTGAAAAACGGCATAAAAAATGTTGTTGCATTAGGCGGAACAAATGTGCCCAATGCAATAATAGAGCTTTCAAAGAAAAAGATAATGACTCTTTTTGTTGACGGCGACAGGGGCGGGGACCTTATCATAAAGGGAGTCATGGGCGTATGCGATGTTGACTTTGTGATAAAGGCGCCTGACGGCAAGGAAGTGGAAGAGCTTACTAAAAAGGAAATCCACAAGGCATTAAGAAACAAGATTGCCGCAGAGCAGGCAAAGCTTGAAATTAAGGATGTCGCAAGCAAGGGAGACATGATAAGGCAGATAAACAGGTCACTTAATGCTCCTGCGCCTTACCAGCAAAGAAGGGACATAAGAAGCACTCCTGCGCCACCAGGAAGGCCGGCTGCAAGGCCAATGGCTCCAAGGCCGGCTGTTGCTGTGCCAAAAGCCGCTGTTGCAACAAAAGAGCAAAAAGACAAGTTCAAGCAGCTGCTTGAAGACCTGATTGGCACAAGGGGAGCTTACATCCTTGACAACACGCTTGCAGTGCTTGGCAAGGTTCCACTGACAGAGCTGATAAGCACTGTCAGAAGCCTTAAGACAGGCATGTATGCTGTAATCTTTGACGGCACTATTACAAAAGACATGGTGCTTCTGGCTGAAAGAGCAGGGATAAGCTTCCTTATTGCAATGGACACAGCTGTAAAGCAGGTGGAAACCAAGGTAACGCTGCTGACAGCCCAGGGATTGCAGTAAAATCAGGAACGAAACCTTTTTAACTTCATTTTTCTTTATTTAAAGAGATAAGATGGCAAAAAAAGAGGTTAGAAACGGATTTAGGTTTACCTGGGTAATGGGTTTAATACTTATCACAGTAATTCTTCTTACTGTTTTTGTTGCGTATTTTTTCGGGCTTGTGAAGAAAACATGCGCTGATGATGAATGTTTTAACACTGCGCTTGCAGATTGCAGCATGACAACATACACAAAAGTGCAGAATTACAATTATTATGTATTCTCAATCGACGGCAAGTCAAGAAAGGAATGCAAGATGAGCATAAGGCTTGCAAAGATGGCTGCAGGCGCTCCGCCTGACAAGGTTGCATTGTTTGAAGGAAAAGATATGCAATGCAGGATACCAATGGATGCTGTTGGAGAGGCAGGAGCCGGCAAGATTGAATCCATTTTAAGGTACTGCACAGGGCCGTTGAAAGAGGCAATGTATGAGCAGATAATTGAAAAGCTTTACACAATTGTTGTGGGCAATCTTGGCGAGATTATGGTTGACATTGAAGATACATTAAGAAAGTAAAATTCTTATCTCATCACAACATGCTCAACATTATCAGCAACATCAACAGCTGACTTCAGCTTCATCTTGCTTTTTGCATATATTGTAAAAAGAACCTCGCCTTTCTTCACCTTGTCTCCCTTGTGCACCCTGAGGTAAATCCCGGCTGCCTTGTCTTCAGGAGCGCCTGCAAACTTTGCAATAACAGCAATGCCCTTGTTGTTGATCAAAGAAACAGGGCCGCTTTTAACAGCAACAACATCATAAAAGTGCCTTGCCTTTGGAATCCTAATATGCTTTCTTCCGCCCTGCGCAATAACTATTTCCATGAATTTCGCAAATGCTTTTCCAGAGTCAAGCGCATCAAGCACTTTCTGCTCAGGATTTTTCTCATTGACAAGCTTCAGCATTTCAACTGCAATGTAAACAGCCTTTTCACGCAAATCAGTCGGGCCGTTGCCTTTCAGCACGCTTATCACGTCCACCATCTCCAAGGCAGGGCCAATGCCATTGCCAATCGGCTGGCTTCCGTCAGTAAGCACAACCTTTACTTTCATTCCAAGCATTCTGCCAAGAGCTACAAACTTGGCTCCGAGCGCTTCAGCAACTTTTTTGGACTTGAACTTTGCCATGTAGCCGCAGGGAATGTCAATCAATACATGCGTTGCGCCAACTGCCTTTTTTTTCGCAAGTATTGAAGCAAGAAGCATTCCTTCAGGGTCAATGCTCAAAGGGTGCCTTACCCTTATCAGCTTGTCATCAGCAGCAGCGAGGTTTATGCTTCCGCCCCATACCATGCAGGCGTTTGTCTTGCTTACAACTTCCTTTAGTTTTTCAAGCGACAATGAAACAGGCGCGACAACCTCAACTGCGTCAGCAGTGCCTGCAGGAGATGTTATTGAGCGCGAGCTTGTCTTTGGCATTGTATAGCCCAAAGCAGCCATTATCGGCACGACAAGAGGAGTTGTCCTGTTGTTTGGCACGCCTCCAACGCAGTGCTTGTCAACAATAACCTTTTTTTTCAGCCCCAGCACTGCGCCTGACTTTACTATTGCTTTTGTCAAAGCAGCTGTTTCCTTCATTGAAAGCCCTTCTGTATAGCATCCTGCCACAAAGTAAGCCATCTCCACCTCTGAAAGGCGGTTATTCATTATGTCATCTATAATATCATTTATTTTGCATTCACTCAGCTCCATGCTGTTCAGTTTTTCAGATATGTGCTTTACAGAGCTGGGCCTTGCGCTAAGCTCTATGTCAATGTGCATGCCTGCCTTTACACCGAGATGCTTTAGCGGCTCTTCAAACAAGCCAACTTCCCCTGGCTTTATGCCGCTTGTTGCAATGTCAGCCACGGCAACAATCTGCTGCTTTTTCTTCAGCCTGCTTATCCTTACCCTTTCTGCTGCATTTATGCCAAGGGATTTTGCATCCTGCTCATGAAGAATTGCTATGAACGGCCCTCCTGTTGACAGGTCCACGTCTTTTACTTTTAATTTCATAATTTACTCCTGTATCAGTATTTTTTCCTTGCCAAGCAGGACAGTAAGCACAAATATGAATAATGACAATACAAAGGGCCCAAGGATTATCCCGGACACGCCGAAGACGCTTAACCCACCCAATACCCCCAGCAATGCAATCAGCGGATGTATCTTTCCCTTTTCAGCTATGAGCTTTGGCTTCCAGAGCATGTCAAGAATAATGTTGATAAACAGGAAACAGAAAACTGTAAGCCCGACTGCCTGCGGAACATGCCCTGACGCAAACAGGTATATTGCCCACGGCGCCCAAACTAACGCAGGGCCTATGAAAGGAAGCAAAGCAAGTATCAATGCCAAAAGCCCCCAGAGAAGGGGGTTTGGGATTCCAAAGATATAGAATGCTATTGTGGATATTATTCCCTGCAGCACCCCTATCACAATAACACTATAGACAACAGCATCCATTGTCTGGGAAAACTTTTTATTGATTTTTTTCTTGTATGTGTCATCAACAGGCAAAAGCATGTTTATGTGTTTTTTTAATTTTTCATGGTCCCTTAATGCAAAGAATATTGTGCATAAGGCTATGAATAAAAGTATAAGCTTTTCAGGTATTGTAAGCAAAAGGCTGGAAGCGGCTGAAACAAAAATACCTATTCCTTTTTCAGCAAACTGCGCAATGTATTGCTCAACTTTATCATTTGGGATATATTTCTGGATAAAAGAGGATATGCCTGAGATGTCAATGCTCTGGTACAATGCAGACACTTCATTAAATAAAAGGCTTATGAGAATTGCAAAAAAAGTTATTCCTATGACTACTATGCAAAGCGTTAACAACAATGCAGAGAGGTTTTTGCTTTTTGTCCATATTGTAAGCTTTTTATGGATTGGAAAAAGTATGTAAGCAACAAGCAGGCTGATAATTATGGTCCCTATGAAAGGCGAAACCAGCTTGTACGCAAGGTATCCCAATAGGATAAAAGCTGCTATGAACAAGTATTTTGATAACTTCTTTTTAGGGTCGTACATCTTTACTTTAATGGCTTGAAACGTATTTAAGCTTTCCGCAGGGGCATTTATTTTTGGGAGCAGTATTTATTTAGCACAGAAGAAAGCTTCTTTTTTAAATCCTCCAAATGCCCATACTCAATAATTGTGGTTTTTGGCATTCCATGAGCCAGAGGGGTAACATAGGTCCCTTTCTGGTGAAGCAGGATTCTTTCAAGACCCAAGCAAAAAGACAGGCCTATTTCAATACCTACGCCATGGCTTCTTTCAGAAACTTCGGCAATTATCATATCACATGATTTTAACTGGCTATAATCCCTTCTGAATATTTCATCAGGCTCCCCTCCAATTTGGAATACAAAAGTGTCAATTCCCTTCTCCCTTACTATTTTTTCTATTTCAGGCAAGAGGTTAAGCCTCTCTTTTGTGTGTGAAACAGGGCATGTAATATATGCTTTCATAGATAGAGTGAAAAGGAAAGCCAATATAAACTTATTGTTATAGTGGGTTGAGTTGATTGTGGAACTTTGGATAGGCTGCTTACGGGATATTGACGACTCAACCTGCTATCAGCAAGTTGATTCTATTTGTTCCAGAGTCTAATCAACTTGCTATATAAGAGTTTGCCGCGTCAAAGCAAAGCAAGAATATATTTTCCGATTAAGTATTTTGAAGTAGGCGTAACCTCATTGGAAAGGAGCAGTGCATTTATCTCTGCCTTGCTAAAATATTTTACCTCTTCAACCTCCGCCTTGTCAATCTTATAGATTTCCAAAGGAATGTCTTTTTGCACAACAAAAACCTTGGCAAAGCGGTTGTTTATTTTGCTGCATACGGCGAGCTTTTCCTTTGCAAGCTCTTTTAAGTCATTGGGCTCAACATGAATCCCAAGCTCCTCTTCCGTCTCCCTTATGACTGCTTCTTCATATGTCTGACTAAACGGGAAATGCCCTGCGCATGAACCATCCCATAAGTGGTTATCCTTCCTCCTTTGCAGAAGAAGCTGCTTTTTCAGGTTAATGATAAAACAGCATATTTCCCTGTGCCACATTCCCCTGGCGTGAACTTCCTCCCTTGGGGCTTTATTAATTATGTTATCATTATTATCTACAACAGCCAGGATTTCAGAAGGATTATGTGCAACTGCCATCTTAAGCGGAATGTGTGTTGTTTTTATATATTTAACGGATACCCTATCATCTGTTTCCATGCATGAAAAGCATTATAAACAGGCAAAACAAGGTAATATGCATGGCAAAAAAAGATAATAAAAAGAAAGAGAGCAACCCTGCAGCCTTATACATTCCAGCAGGATTGTTTTTGGGCTTTGGGATAGGATTTGCAACAGGCAACATACCGGCAGGCATATTCAGCGGATTTGGAGTTGGCTTCTTGCTTTATGCAATAGCCATGAACAGAGGAAAGAAGTAAGGAGGAACCAAAATGAAAAAGACAATAGTCCTAATAGCTTTAATTTCATTGCTGGCTATGTCGCTTGCAATGGCTAAAGGCGGGCCTTATACATTAACAAGCTGCACTGACAGTGATGGGGATGACCCTGCTGCAGCTGGAAATGTGGCGTGGGAAGACACAGATGCAACTGGCGAGGAAACAGGAAGCGGAGCATCCGGAGATGTGTGCAGTGAAATACATTATCTCAATGTGATGTTATATGCTGGAGAAAAATTCAAGTTTGGCGAAGCAGTGCTGGTTGAAGGTGTCTGCCCTGAAATAGGGGCAAGTGCAGAAGAGCCGGGCGATTTTCAGGTTAAGAAATTCTACAAATGCGAATGCGAAAACCAGGGTGGAACAGGGGAGAAAGGCACTGAAGGCGCAATTGGAGTATGCACAGGGCCTGCAGTTGAAATCCCTTATGACACAGTAAAGGCAGCTGACGAGAAATGGATGGCAAGCGGAAAGAAAGACTTGAATCCCTGGCTCGCAAGGTTCCTAAGATTGATGGGATTGTGGGGATAAGGGCTTCGCCCTTATCAACCCGAGCGGGCTAAAGCCCGCATAGCGCACCCACATTCTGGTGCACAAGTATATAAACTTCTTATTTTCTATTTCCTTCTATGGAATTTGACGAATTTTGCAAACTGCTCATAAAAGAGCTTGTTTCAAATAAAGTGAAAACTCCTGAAGAGGCAATAAAGCTTAGAGGAGCATTATGCAGACAATATCATCCTTCTAAAATGCCTTCATTTATCCAGATACTTGCGCATGCTTCAAATGAAGAATATACAAAACTGAAATTTCTGCAGTCAAAGCCTTCAAGAACAATTGCAGGCGTCTCGCCAATAGCAATAATGACAAAGCCGATGAAGTGCCCGCATGGAAAGTGTGTAATGTGCCCCGGAGGCGTTGATTCGTTTTTCGGAAACACACCCCAAAGCTATACAGGGAAAGAGCCAGCTGCAAGAAGGGCAATGAGAAATAATTACGATGCTTACATACAAGTATTCAACAGATTAGAGCAATACACCTTGCTAAACCATCCAATAGATAAGTCAGAATTAATCATAATGGGCGGCACGTTTCCAGCCGCTGAAATTGAATACCAGGATGAGTTTATTACAAACGCATTAAAAGCAATGAATGACTTTAGTGAAATGTTTTATGGAAGTGCGGCGAAGCCCGGCTTTCTTGACTTTATCAAGTTTAAAGAATTCTTTGAATTGCCGGGAGATGTAAACAATGAGGAAAGAGTAAAGAGAATACAAAAAAAGCTTTTAGAATTAAAGCAAATAACTGATTTAATCAATGAGCAAAAAAGAAATGAAACAGCAAAAGCAAGATGCGTGACAATGTGCATTGAGACAAGGCCTGATTACTGCAAACAAGAGCATATAAACCAAATGCTTAAATTAGGATGCACAAGGGTTGAATTAGGAGTTCAAAGCATATACAATGATGTATTAAAGCGAATAGAAAGAGGGCATTCTGCTGAAGACTCGATAAAGGCAACACAATTAATGAAAGACTCTTTCCTTAAAGTAGGCTATCACATGATGCCTGGCCTGCCTTTGTCAGATGAAAAAAGAGACATTGAAATGTTTAATGAATTATTTTCAAATCCAGATTACAAGCCAGACACATTGAAGATATATCCCTGCATGGTTGTCAAGGGAACAAAATTGTATGATGAATGGAAAGCAAACAAATTCAAGCCAATAACAACTGAAAAGGCAGCCAACATTATAGCAGAGGCAAAGCAATACATAGAGCCATACTGCCGCGTTATGAGAGTGCAGAGGGACATTCCAAGCAAGTTCATTGAAGCAGGCGTTGATATTACAAATTTAAGGCAGGAAGTTGATAAAAAGATGGAAGAAAATAAGATTGAATGCAGGTGTATCAGATGCAATGAGCCAAAAGCAAAAGATATTGATTATTCAAAAGCAAAATTAAATAGAATGGATTATGATGCAAGCAATGGAAAAGATATATTCCTTTCTTACAACGCAGGCAAAACATTGATTGGCTTCTGCCGCCTTCGCATTCCATACAAGCCATTCAGAAAAGAAATAACTGAAAAAACAGCTGGCATAAGGGAGCTTCATGTATACGCTTCTTCTGCTCAAATAGGGGAAAAGCCGTCTGAGAAGCAGGCGCAGCACAGGGGCTTTGGAACAAAGCTAATGAAAGAAGCTGAGAAGATAGCAAAAGAAGAGTTTGGCAAAAACAAGATGCTTGTGATTGCGGGGATTGGCGCTAAAGAGTATTTCAGGCAGAAATTGGGATACAAGGAGGAGGGAGCTTATATGGGGAAAAGAATCTAAGCGTGGATTGACGAGGCGGAATAAAAACCACTTGCAAAGTTCTTGAAAAAATTTACATAAAAACACTTAAAACAGCCATTTTTTCCGGGCAAATCAATTGATTTTTCATATCAGCCGGAAGAACAAATGGTTTTTTTCAGCAATCCTTATAAAGGGGAACATTACAATCCACAGAAGCATGGCGAGCCAAACATTTAAATATCAATTGGTATCTATTGATACTATGAATGCGCAGATAAACCTAAGGCTGCCTGAAGCATTGCTTTTGAAAACAAAAAAATATGCGCAAAAGCAGGGCTTTGGAAATGTACAGGAATTCATAAAGGAAACAATAAGGGAGAAGGTGTTTGGCGAGCCGGAAATCACTCCTGAAGGGTTTGAGCTGATAAAAAAGCTCATCGAGGTTTCAAACAAGAAAAACCTCTGGAAAACAGAAGAAGAGCTCTTCACGATGCTGAGGGAACGGCGCAATGGAACACATAATAAGAGGAAGTGACATTTTTTACGAACAGGCGAAGAGTCTTAGTGATAAAAGCAAAAAGATAGTTGAAGAGAAATTAAATCTGCTTAAAATAAACCCCTACAGAAATAAAAGAATACATTATAAGGGGCTTTTTCTTTTCAGGATACGATTTGAAGACAAGAATAAGGAAAAGAGGATAATCTATTTTGTAGACAAGCCATATGTGAAAATACTTTGTATTTTAGAGAGAGGAAAAGAATACAAGGATTTGAAGAGATTCCTGAGGAGGTGCGGCGCTTTATAATTATTGAGCATAATCTTTATTAACCCCTTATTATTCACCAAAAGCCATGGCAAATACATTAAGAGCAATTGTTTTAGCATCAATAGCAGCCATTGGCCTGAACTGCGAATGCTCTTGCAGGGAAGTGCACAAGCGGCTGGAGAATATAGGCAATCCAACGCAAACATCAAAAAGGATTGAAGATATGCCTTACAAGCATGCAAAACTGCCCAGTATATACCAAGGCGAGAAAAATGCATAAAAATACGCTCGCAGATATTGTAATAAAAGCAGTAAGAATTGCTAATTCTGTAATAGACTCATCCTATGAATTTCCTGAAATGAGCATAAGGACAAACAATGAAATATTATTTAGAGATAATGTGATTCAATACTGCAATGCATGCCACGACCAGAGCCTAGTAGAGGAGAGGGCTGCTTATACTAAAAAAATTCTTGAATATGCTGCTTCACTGCAGGCAAATGAAGAATATGGAAACTCATTGCCTATGAGATTAAAGACGGCAAAAAAAGACAAAATCTTATACTGTATTGCCATAGGCTTATCTCTTCCGGCGACAGCTTTTATTAGCCCTTTCTGCGTTTTGGGAGTGGTGTTTGGGGCAAAGGCCGCGATGTTTGAAGGCAGGCTTGAAAAGAAGATTGAAACTGAGTATTATGACTATTCACTTGCAGAAGACACTGCAAAAGAGCTGAGAGAAGTGCCTCAAAAAGAATTCAATGAGGCAATGTTTGGGCATTGGGATGAATTAATGGTTGCATTGGATGATATTTCAGAGCAGGAAAAGAAAAGGCTTCTGGGAAAAAAGAGATAGGGAAAAGAAAAAGATTTACGCTAGGAAAACGCATCCTTCATCTTGCCAATAATGCTTTTTCTCGGCTTTAATTTTTCCCTGGTAATTCCTGCAAACTCTTCCAGCAAATCCCTCTGCTTTTTTGATAATTTCTCAGGAACTTTCACAACAACTTTTACTAATTCATCTCCATTCCCGCCATCTGCATAAGGCACACCCTTTCCTTTTAATTTAAAGAGAGTATCTGTCTGTGTTCCTGCGGGAATCTTCATTGAAACATCTCCGTGCAAAGTAGGCACCTTCACCTCATCGCCCAACGCAGCCTGCGCAAATGTCACAGGATATTCAAGATAAATCTCATTGCCTTCCCTTTCAAACAATTTGTGCGGCTTTACATCAAGCTCTATGTAAAGGTTGCCTGAAGCAGTGCCTCTTTCGCCTGCCTCGCCTTCGCCAGCCATTCTTAATGTTGAGCCAGAGTCAACTCCAGCAGGTATTTTGATTGTAATATTCTTTGTTTTCTTCAGTTTACCAGAGCCGTGGCATTTTTTGCATTTGACTTTTGCAGAGCTTCCTTCTCCCCTGCATTCGGGGCAAGGACCTGCCTGAGACATTATGCCAAAAGGAGTCCTGAAAACTTTTTTTACCATGCCGTTTCCATTGCAGGTCTTGCAGGAGTCAAGCTCGCCGTTCTCAGCGCCAGTGCCGTTGCAGGCATCGCATTTCTCATGCTTTTCAATCTGAATCTTTTTTTCTGCCCCAAACGCAGCCTCTTCAAAAGAAATGTCCATTGAATAGCTTAAGTCAGCGCCCCTCTGCCTTCCCCTTGAAAAGCCAAAAGGGCTTCCCCTAAAAAAGCTTTCAAAGATGCTGAAAGCATCATCCATGTTAAAGTTTCCAAAGCCTGAAAAGCCCTGCTGGTTAAATCCCTCTTCAGAGCCAAACCTGTCATAGTTCTGCCTCTTGTTCTTGTCAGAAAGAACAGAATAAGCCTCATTCACTTCCTTGAATTTCTCAGCAGTTCCTGCTTCTTTATTCAAGTCAGGATGGTACTTTTTAGCAAGCGACTTGTAAGCAGCCTTAACCTCCTCTTCAGAGGCCCCTTTCTTTACACCCAAGATATGATAGTAGTCCTTTGCCATATATCTTTACTCTTTTTTCTCTTCCTTAAACTCAGCATCAACTACCTTATCTTTCTTTGCTTTTGGATTTTCATCTTCACAAGAGCATTCAGGGCCGCAGGAGCCGCATGAATCATCATGTCCTGCATTAGCCCCTTGCTGTGCGCCAGCGCCTCCAAAGCCAGGATTTCCCGCCTTGCCATAGATGTCAGCGCCAATCTTCTGCACTGTTTTTGAAAGCTCATCAACAGCAGATTTTATCTTTGCAGCATCATCTGTTGCAGCAGCTTCCTTAAGAGTTTTCAGCTTTGCCTCAATCTCTTCCTTTGTCTTTGCATCTATCTTATCCCCGTATTCAGATATTGTTTTTTCAGTTGCAAATGCCAAAGTGTCTGCATTGTTCTTGAGCTCAACAATCTCTTTTCTTTTCTCGTCTTCAGCAGCGTGCACTTCTGCCTCTTTCTTCATTTTTTCAATGTCTTCCTTGCTCAGGTTGCTTGAAGCTGTTATTGTTATCTTCTGCTGCTTTCCAGTGCCCAAATCCTTGGCAGAGACATTCACAATGCCGTTTGCGTCAATGTCAAATGAAACCTCAATCTGAGGAACCCCTCTTGGTGCAGGGGGTATTCCAACCAGGTCAAAGTTGCCAATCAGCTTGTTGTCAGCTGCCATCGGCCTTTCGCCCTGGAAAACCCTGACTGAAACAGCCGGCTGCATGTCTGCTGCTGTTGAAAATACCTGGCTTTTCTTTGTTGGTATTGTTGTGTTTCTCTCAATCAGCTTTGTAAAAACACCGCCAAGAGTTTCAATGCCTAAAGACAAAGGAGTAACATCAAGCAAGAGTATGTCTTTTACTTCACCAGCCAATACTCCTGCCTGGACAGAAGCGCCTAAAGCAACGCATTCCATCGGGTCAACGCCGCCTTCTGCCTTCTTAGCCATTAATCCTTCAACAAACTTCTGGACAATTGGCATCCTGGTCGGCCCGCCGACCATTATGACTTTTGCAATGTCTTTTGATGCAAGTTTAGCGTCAGCCATTGCCTGCTCAACAGGCTTCCTGCATTTCTTGACAATCAGGTCAACAAGCTCCTCTAATTTTGCTCTTGACAGTTTCATTGCCAAATGCTTTGGCCCTGCGTTTGTTGCTGTTATGAAAGGCAGGTTAATGTCTGTCTCCATAACTGTTGAAAGCTCAATCTTTGCCTTTTCAGCAGCTTCCCTCACTCTCTGCATTGCAACAGTGTCCTCGCTCAGGTCAACGCCGTTCTCATCCTTGAATTTCTTGACAACAAAGTTGATTACTGCATTGTCCATGTCTGTCCCGCCCAGCTGTGTGTCGCCTGAAGTTGACTTCACTTCAAAGACTCCGTCGCCAAGCTCCATAAGTGTTACATCCAAGGTGCCGCCCCCAAAGTCAAACACAAGCACTTTCTGCTCTTTTGTTCCTTTGTCCAGGCCATATGCCAATGAAGCGGCTGTCGGCTCGTTAATTATTCTTACAACTTCCAGGCCTGCTATTGCGCCTGCATCCTTTGTTGCCTGCCTCTGGCTATCATCAAAATACGCAGGTACAGTGATTACTGCTTTCTGAATTTTTTCACCAATAAATGCCTCTGCATCTCTTTTTATTTTCTGCAGGATATAAGCTGATATCTGCTGCGGAGTGTATTCCTTGCCATGCACCTTAACCTTGTAATCAGTGCCCATCTTTCTCTTGATAGCCATTATAGTGCCTTCTGGGTTGCTTACTGCCTGCCTTCTTGCCGGCTCTCCAACCAAAAGCTGCCCATCCTTTGTGAAAGCAACAACTGACGGAAACGCCTTTCCATACAATGATGCGCCTTCTGCTGACGGCACTATCACTGGCCTTCCTGCCTCCATGACAGCCGCAGCTGAGTTGCTTGTTCCCAAGTCCACGCCTAATATTTTTTCTTTACTCATTTTAATTTCCCTCCGGATTATTTTGTTTGTTTTCAAACTCTTCAACACCCTTCTTTTCGTCCGCCTCTTTTTGCGTTTCTTCTGCTTCTTTTTCTTCAACACACTTGCAAACCTTCACCTTGGAAGGCCTTAACACGCTTCCCTTGAATAAATATCCTTTCTGAAGCTCCTCAAGAATCACTCCGTCTTCCTTGCCGTTTTCCTGCAATAAAACCTCATGCCTGAAAGGGTCTAATTTATGCCCAACGCAGGTTATAGGCTCAACACCCTCTTCCTTCAAAAGCTTCTGGAAATTCATAGAAAGCATTGCAATGCCTTCCTTGATAGTGCAGATTTGCTTGTTTGATGTGCAGTCTGTCTTTTCAATGACAGAGGCTGTTCTTTCAAAATCATCACTAAAGTTCAACAGCTTAATCAGGATGTCAGCCCTTGCAAAGTCCCTGAAGCGCTGCTTTTCCCTTTCTTCCCTTTTCTTGAAGTTCTCAAACTCTGCCTGCAGCCGCTGTAATTGCTCAACATAGTCCTGTATAGGCTCTTTTGGGGCTTCTGCTGCGCTAGGCTGCTCCTTAGGCATAGAAGGCCCCTCTGTCTTGTTTTCTTGCTTTTTCTTCATTTCAAACCCCCAATACGTTTACTTTAAGTAAACAAAGTTTAGCTTACGTAGACAATATTAAGAACTAAACTTATATATAAATGTTGCGGTTTTGGAAAGGCAGGCAAAACATTCAAAAATACAGAGAGAAAGGCTGCTGAAATTAATGCCGCAAGCATTATAAACAAATACCACATCCAAAAGAATATGCGGAAGATAGCATTCCTTGACTTTGACGGCACTTTAAGCTCTGGCTACATATCAATGGCATTTCTTGACCATGTTTATGAAAAAGAGATTTATGCAGAAGACAAATATAAAGAACAGATGGGGCTTTTGAAGCAGCTGAAAACAGGAGAATTAAGCTATGATGAATGGTGCAAACAATGGGGAGAGGTTTGGGCGCAAGGGCTTAAAGGAGTTTCATGGAAAGAGGCAAGAAAAGAGGCTAAAGAATTCTTTGAGGGGTTTAAGCCAAATATTTATCCTTCTTCTTATGAGCTTGTTCAGCTTTTGAAAGAGAACGATTATCATACTGTTTGCGTGTCTGTTGGAGCATCAGAAGTTATAGGGCTTGCTGCAAGAGAGCTTGGCATTGACAAATGCCATTCAACCATTTTAAGAAAGAAAAACGGATTGTATACAGGAGAGCCATGCACTAACCTGCATATGCCTGGCGGAAAAGTAAGCCGGATTGAAGAAATCCTCCGCGCAGAACAATTCTCAAGAGTAATCGCAATGGGTGACTCTGTCGGAGACACTGGCATGCTTTCCCTAGCTGATATTGCAGTTGCCCTGAATCCTTCAAAAGAGCTGGAAGCATATGCAAGAAGTAAAAACTGGCATGTGTTTACAGCTGATAATATTGTTGAGGGTCTAAGCAGGCTGTTATAGGAGCCTAGTTTATTTTTGCGTTAGCCTCTTTTTACAATGTCGGAACCAGTATATAACAGACAATTAACTCGAGTTTAGCAATTAATTTTTGATTTTTATGCCATTTGTTCATTTTCCCGTCGGAAGACTGCACTTTGCCCTTATTTTTGGTAGCCAAAAGTAGATACCAATAAAATCTCAGTTATGTAAAAAGATTATATTG
>JAHJRD010000108.1 GCA_018830945.1 Nanobdellota archaeon
CTTATTTATTTTCCAATAGCCTCCCTTTGCGGAGCCGTATCTTATTATGACTTTTTTTATTTTTAATTTATCTATATGCTTTTGAATCGCAGAGGGGTTTATGCCTGCTTCTTTGGATAATTTTTGTATAGATATATGGGGATTATTGTCTATTTGTGATATAATCCATATCTCCCTTTCACTCAGACCTTTTTCATACCACTTTTCATACCACTTTTCATACCACTTCTTTATTTTCAGGGTAGTTTTGGGGACAGTTTTGGGGGCAGTGCTATCTTTCGTTCTTCTAAACCCAACAGCAAACCCATATTTCATTACCTCAAAATTAACCTTTACATTGTTAACACTGCATTCTTTGCTTATTCTCTTTAATCCAGAACCCCACTTTTCAATATCTGCGCTAAGATAAAGGGTGTTTGCAATTAATGGATTTCTCAGAATAGAAGGCAGCTCTTTTTTTATAAAGTCCTGTGGCTTATACCCTTCTGGAAACCTTCCGGGATTCCATATCTCTACTCTGTCTTTGTATATTGCTATCTTATTGCTTTCAGGAGCTGTATAATCCCTGTGGCAGAACGAGTTAACCAGTGCCTCAGTGATTGCGCGCAATGGAATCTCGGGTATTTCCTGCCTTCTCCTTTCAATAAGCCTTGCCTGCCAATTAATATGCTCTTTGATGTAAGTTTCAGATAATTTCAGAAGCTGGAATAAGTTTCCCCTGAATTGCTGGATATCGATAAACGTTGTTTTATCTTTGCCTGCAAAAACTGCCGCCTGAACCTCAATGGGTGCTTTTGAGGAAAATAATATCATGGCGGCATTCAAAACTTTTAAGTCTTTAGCGAACCCTAGCTTTTCAAGGGCCTCTTTTTTGCTTGTATAGCCAAATTTTATCCTTTGTGCTTGATTTGCTGCTGCTATAAAAGACTTAAGCGTTTCTTCATCAATATCTTCAAAATCCATATCTGAATGCTTTGAATCCCATCTTACAGCACTTTTCCGCAAGATAAGATTCTCTAATTCTTTTGCAGACAGCTGCCTGTCTTCATCCGCCACTCTCATATATGCCCTTCCATAAGCAAAGTAGGGCTGTTCATGTCCTTCAAATGAGACTCTGATACATTCTTTTCCAGCAATATTTTCTGCGTTTATATGGGGGTATATTTTTGGCTCAATATTGCCTGCTATGATTTGTGAAATCCCCCTTAATGTTGCTTCAGTTACTTTTTGTCCGACTATACTGCCATTGTTCTTAATCCCAAATATAATCTCTCCTTTCTTGTGCTTGTTTAGAATTGCTGCTATTGAAATTAACGCCTCTTTTAATTCAGAGGTTGATTTCTTTAGTTCTATCTGTTCATTCTCTTTTAGGTCTGCCATTTTTTCTATTTGCTATCCAATAAAACAATATAATGCCTAAGACAAGAGTAAAAGCCAATCCAATAAATGCGGCTTTTACTGCTTTTGATAAATAATCTTTCCCGCACGGCTTAACACTAATCTCAACAGAATTAATCACATCCATGCTCTCGGGAACTGTCTCTTCTATGGATGCATCGCCTTTTTTAGTAATATACACACCCCTCCTCTTCCCCGGCTCCAGATAAAAGGAAAATACTCGCTCTTCATTGTTATAAACAATATACTGCGCTGTTTCTTCAAGATTATTCTCAACATATACCTTGTTGCTTTTGCATAAATCAAGCTCAATAGGCATTACAGCAACTGCACCTGCTGAAGGCACTAACAGGAATAATAAAAAAAGAAAAAAATATTTCATCTAAGCCGCCTTTGCTATTACCTTAAGCTTTCCCTTAAAGATTCCTGCTTTCTTGTTAGGAGCAATTGCCCTTAGCTGAATCTCTTCCCTTTCGCCAGGCTCTATAATGATATTGGCAGATTCTGCGTTTATCCATGCTTCATTAAAAGCCTCTATTGCAATATTGTTGTTATTGGCTGAAAAGCTTATGCTTACCCTGTCAATGCCTGTGTTCCTTATAACAATTATTTGCTCTCTTACTTCTCCCGGGCTTAATTTCCCAAAATCAATCTTTTTTGTCTCAAGAACAGTTGCAATCCTGCTCACGTATTCTATCTCTCTTGCTTCTGTTGTATTTGTTTCAGAATCAAAAGCAGTAATTGTCAGGTTGTATGTTTTTCTTTCATCTGAAGTTTTGAACTGATAGCTTCCTTCATATGTAACTGTCAGATTGCTTTGGTTGATTTTTCTCATTTCAATTTTTGCCTCGCCTAAAAAGGCAGTAATGTTGGCAATGTCTTCAACGCTGTTCTCGTCTTTGACAATCACTGTAAAGGTTACTGTCTTGTTGCCTGCAATTACCTGTATTCCATCTGCATCCATCTCATCCGGTGTAATGTTTATTGAGAGAATCCTTGGCGGAATGTTTTCTATTTCCAATTCAAATTCTGTTTCATCTTTTTCCAAAGCTGTTGCAAAAGCGCCTTCACCTGGATTTGGCATTCCTTCTTCCCATCCTAATTCAATAGTCCTTTGCAATGAGTTTCCATTGCCATTTGCGCCCATTGCAGACGTGTATTCCAAAATATCTGACTCATTTCCATTTGACAAATTAACAATGCCTGCGCTGTTTGCCAATGAGAAAATAAAATCAATTGCATTAAATCCATCTGCCTCGTCCCATGTGCCGTCATTGTTTCCCCAGTATTTCTCAAAAGAGTCGTCATCCGCGTCTGTTGCATCTGTAAGCTCTTTTGCAATCACCAGGTACTGCATTGCATTTAGCGTGCCTTCCAGTTCCCTATTGTTCAGCGTCCATGCAGACAAGTCAATTGGCTCATCCGCATTGTTGTATATCTCAATCCATTCGCAGTCAGTGTCATCGCATCCTGTTGGGTTGTACATAACCTCTGTCAGGGTTAATGCCGCTGCCAGCCTGCATGAAGCAAGCAATAAACAAGCTGCTGTTATGAGCAGCCACGCCTTTCTTTTATTCATTTTATCTACCTCCATTTATGTTTTATTCAATAATCTTGATATCTGCTCAGGTGAGGGGAGCTCTTTCCTGAGTTCTCTTGGCAGCTTTGAAACAATCCTGTAAGATGCAATGCCAATAGGCTTATTTGTTTCTTTCAATGCATATTCCACAATTGTATTGTCTTTTGACTTGCAAAGGATTATGCCGATTGAGGGGTTTTCATCCTTCATCCTTATTTTTTCATCAAGAACAGCAAGGTAAAACTGCATTTTCCCGACGTGTTCAGGCCTGAATTCGCCTATCTTCAGTTCAACTGCCACAAGGCATTTGAGTTTCCTGTGATAAAGCAAAATATCAATAAAATATTCCTTATTGCCTATCTCGAGCCTGTATTGATTGCCAAGGAATGTGAAAATGCCGTTCATCTCCTGCAGAAAGCGGTTGATTTTTGCAATAGCTGCCTGCTCAAGCTGTTTTTCATTGTATTCTTCTCCCAGCTCAAGGAAATCAAATGTATATTCATCTTTTACTGCAAGCTTTGCCTGTTTGTTCATTTTTGCAGGAAGTGTTCTATCAAAGTTTGTCTGGTTTAGCAGTGTTTTTTCATATGCCTGGTTCTCTATTTGGTGAATAAGGATATCTTTTGTCCAGTTAAATCTGCGCGCCATGCGGATGTAAAATTCGCGCTCTAAGTCATTTTTGCATTTGTATAAAATAGTCACATTATGGGTCCAGCTAATTTCTGCAACCAATGGTTGCAGTTTTTTGTTTTTACAATATATATAATAGAACAGCCTCATTCTCCATAGGTTTTGTGCAGAAAAGCCTTTTATGCCCGGAAATTCGTTTTGGAGGTCATTTGCAAGCATTTCTACAATGGCTTTTCCCCATGTGTTCTTCTTTTGATGCTTAATAATTATCTCTCCTATATCCCAATATAAGCCAATTATCTCTCTGTTTACAGCATTTAATGCTCTGTATTGCGCGCTTCTTATTCTCTCTTTTATACCTTGCAATAATGCATTATATGTTTTCGGCGGAACTCGATTACCTGAGTTCTCTCCAAATTCTCTCACCAAGCGTATAGCCTTACTTTCCATTTTCCCTCGCTGGAGCTCTCCAAATTCTCTCACCAATGCCTTGCATTTCGTTTTGTTTCATCTCCGCTTCCTGCTTTTCACTTCCCCTTCATAAAGCTTTCTGCGAAAAAACACGATTATTTCCACTGGTTTTGGAAATCTTTTGGTTCTGGCTGAAAATAATTCTTATTAGGGCTAATATTCTCATAATTTTACGGCATTTACAGAAGGGGCTTTTTATCCGCCTCGTCAAGCTGGCCAGGTAGTTTTTTAAAGCATTAATCCCTTATTTTTCATATGAAAACAGCGCTAAAGGGTGCCAGGATAAATCTTAGGGATTTAAGAAAAACAGATGCGCAATCATTGCAAAAGTATGCAAATGGCAGGACTGTCAGCAGGTTCATACCGAATTTCCCTTACCCTTACAAACTTAAAGATGCTGAAAAATTTATAAAGCTTACAAAATCTAAATTGCATAAAAAGGCGTATCATGAGTTTGGCATTGAAGATAAAGATACAGGCGAAATAATCGGCATGATGAGCATTAACAGGATTAACCAGGTAAATAAGAATGCTGAAATCGGATATTGGATTGCAAAATCTTATAGGGGCAAGGGATTAGGAAAAGAATCCTTAAGGATAATAATTGATTATGCTTTCAAGGAATTAGGGCTTCATCGTCTTTACATAAGGTGCTTCCATGTAAACAAAGCATCAGCTTCGCTTGCAAAAAGCGGCGGCTTTAAGTACGAAGGCCGCTTAAGAGAATCTGTTTTCAAAGACGGCAAATGGTTTGATGATTTGTATTTTGGGCTTCTGAGGAAAGAATACAAGCGCTAACATGGTAAGAGTCAATATTTTAAACCCAAAACAGCTTTCAGACCAGCATTTATTGGCAGAGCACCTTGAGATAATGATGCTGATTAGCTATGCTAAAAAGAATCCTCCTAAAGAGGTGCCTGCAAGGTATTGCTTGGGGAAAGGGCACATAAACTTCTTTAAGAATAAAATAAAGTATCTGCAGAAACGGTTTAATGAGATACAGAAAGAGATGAAAAAGAGGGGGTTTAAGCCAAAGGCAAAATTATCTGTGAAAGGGGTTTCAAGGAAACTGTTTAAATACTGGGCTCCTTTGGCCGGAGACAAGGCCCTTATAAAAAAGAGGATTCTCTGGAAGATTAAAAATAAGCCTGATTATTACAGGTATTATGGCGAGAAAAAGCCGTATGTGTTTTTTGTAAAGCTATTGAAAAAGAAATCTTAATATACCTCCAATACATCAGACTTTTGTTGAAAAGAGGTGTGATATTAGGGATTATTGTATTTATCTTGCTAGTCCTCTCGCTGTCCTCCTGCTCTATCAATGAAATCACTTCTGCTGCTGTCATTGCTCCATCGTCTGTTGTGTTTGAAGAAGCAAAGCCGCTTGTTTCATACACTGTTTCAGAAGAAGGCATTTCTGTTGAAGGCGTAACCTTGGCAAAAGCTTTGGGAAGCAGCATGCGGCCGACAATAGAGACAGGCGACACAATGCTTATCAAGCCCTATACAGAAGACACGCCATTAAGGGAAGGCATGATTGTTTCTTATTCAAAAGAAGGTAAGGAATTGGTCCATAGGATAGATGCATTGTATGCTGACCACTTCACTGCAAAAGGCGATAATTCACAAGCAACAGAAGATGTGTTTTATTCTGCGATTAATGGCGTTGTTGTCGGCATTTTGTTTAACAAATAAGCAGCTTAATCTTTCAAAATCTCTTTTGCCTTGTTCACAAACAGCACTGTCTTCAGCTTTATCTCTTCTATATTCGCATTGTCAAATATTATCCTTGTTGAATAGGAGGCCTTTTCGCGCTCATTCTTGGATTGCGCATAAAAGAGCAGGTCTTCATTATCAAGCCAAACTTCATTCAGCATCCTTATCTCGTCTGCAGAAATAACCTTGAAGTAATGCTTTATCAAAATACAAAGCGTGGCATCATGGCTTTTTGATGAATATCCTTTATCCAGCGCAAGCGCAAGAGCCATATGATATGAGGCATAATAGCATACAACAAGCTTCCAGTCTCCGAATTTGGAAGATATCTCCTGAATAAACTCCAGGTTATGCATTGCCTTGCTGATATGCCCTTCTATTTCTCGTTTGTCCTTTTCGCGCAAATACAATGCTTTCTTTCGTATGTAAGATTCTATCTTCTTTTCCACCAGCTCCTTGTCAGAAAGAAGCCTTGCAAGCTCTTTGTCATTCATTCCACACTGCCTCGTAATAATATTTTTGGTTAAATACAGGAAACCCTGTTTCAACAGCAGACTGCACAACCGGCTCTTTTTTTAATTTTAGTTCCTCAATAAACGCCTTGAATGTCATCTGCACTGCCTGTATTCTTATTGCTGTTTGGGATTCTGCATATTTTGCAGATGAAGAAGTGTTCGTCTTCGCATTAAACACCTCCAGGATATCTATGTCTGAATCATGCCTTAAGCCACCTTTTGCAGTAGAGCCGAATAAAACAATAAATATGGGCTTTGTTTCAAGCGAATCTATGTAAATTTTTAGAGAGTTCTTCCGCAATAAAGGCAGATTCTTTATTCTTTCATTGTCAAACAAGGGGAATATCTCGGGGATTTGGGATTTATTAACGTTGAATTTCTTAAGGTTGGC
>JAHJRD010000011.1 GCA_018830945.1 Nanobdellota archaeon
TGTTATAAATGGCACAATGGCAAACTATTCCATTACCGGGTTTGCAGACGGCCTGCACTACTGGAACATCTCTTCGTGCAATGACTCGGCATTAAATAAAAATACGACGGGCTCAGAGTTGAGGCATTTTACTGTTGACACTGTAAATCCAACAGCATCTGTAGGGTTCTCAGCTACGTCGTTAAGCCCGTTGGGTTCTGTAACAATCACATGTGGCGCAACAGACGCTACAGACCCTGTGCCAACTGCAGCATTGACAAGCGTAAGACTGCCGAACAACGTCCTATCAAGTGACCTTGATGGAACATTCGGTGATACGTTAACAGAGGGGGCATATACAGTAATATGCACTGCAACCGACAGCTCAGGAAGAACAGGCTCTGCTACATCAACCTTTACAGTAAGTTCAGGAGCCGTCAGCGGCGGCAGCAGTAGCAGCACAGTAACAGCAAGAACCCCAAGCGTAAGCACAACACTATCAGCTATTAAGCCTGAAGCGCCTGCAGTGGTTAAGGTTGCGAATGCAAAGATAGCTGTCACTGAAATCAAGCTTGAAGTGAAAGAGGAAGCAAGCAATGTCAAGGTAAGCGTTGAAGCAATCACAGCGCCGCCATCAGGAACTTCAGCGCCTGAAGGCAAAGTCTATAAGTACCTTGACATAAAAAAGGAGAACCTAGCTGACGAGAACCTGAAGAGCGCCAAGATAAGCTTCTTTGTTGAGAGAACATGGCTTGCCGAGAACGGCGTTGCGCCTGCAAATATTGTATTGAAGAGGTTTGCAGCAGCATGGGAAGAATTGCCTACAAAGGTTCTAACAAGCGATGAAGACAAGTTCTACTTTGAGGCAGACACACCCGGCTTCAGCGTGTTTGCAATCGGAGTAAAGGCAGCAGCAGCTGCAGCACAAGTTGAGGAAGAAGCTGAGGAAGCGCCTTCTGAAGAAGCGCCTGCCGAGGAAGCAGCACCTGCTGCGCCTGCAGAGCCGGCAAAGAAGAGCCTTGCATGGCTCTATGTGCTGCTCGCAGTTGTCGTAATCGGCGCTGTGGTGGCAGTTGTCTTGCTGAAAAAGAAGAAATAAACTTCTTTTTTTCTTTATTTTTTTATTATTTGATCTTTCTATTTAAAAATATAAGCCAGTATAGGCTGCGAGGTTGAATGGGCTTCACCCCTGCGAGGATGAATGGATTTCGCTGCACTACACCCATATCCTCACAGCATTCAGTTTTTATGCTTTTACAATAATATTTCGATTTCACTTTTTTTATGGGGCTGCGAGGATTTGAACCCCGATTACAAACACCCCAAGCTTGTGTCCTAACCAAGTTAGACTACAGCCCCAAATAAATCCTGCTTCAGCCCATATGTGGGCTACGAGCATAGCGAGTATGCTTTCCGAGCGAATGCAAAGGGAAGCTTGGAACGCAGTGACAATGCCCGCAACATGTTCAAACGGTGTGCCGTTTGTTACGGCTTCAGCCCCATCCCGCTTGGAAGGCATAAAGTACTTTTTACCTCTGCCTTCTCCTCTCATATGATATTATCTTTTTAAGGGTTTCTATCTCTTTCATAAGCCTTAGCTTCTCAGTGTCCATCTTCAAAAGCTCGTGCGCATACTGCTTAAGCTCGAAATCATCCTTTTTTATGCCCTGCGCAAGCGCTGCAAGCCTGCTCATCTCTTCCTTTACTGAAGCTGCTGACTGCTGCATACTCTTGATTTCAGGCAGCACAGCATTAAACTCTCCTGCGGCAATCTTTGCAGGCATCATGTGCTCATTAAGCTCCTTGTGCATCTTATTATAGACAGACTCGTAAAGCTGCGCATTGTTCTGCTGGAATGTCCTTAACGCCTTTTCAAACTCTTTCTGCAGCTCCTTAATTCTCTCTAAATCTGATGCAAACTGCTGAACATACCCTTGCTGAGAATTCTTTGCCTCTTCCATGTTTTTAGAAATAGATGAAAGCGCTGTCTCAACAGCCTTGTTGGCATCCTCAAGCCCGGCTATCTTTTTTTCAATAGCATCAAGCTGCTCTTTCATGCCTTTTATACCGCTGATTCCTTCAAGCATATGACAGCTTATTGCATACTTATTTATATTCTTTTGCAGTGGCGGGCAAGAATCAGTAAACTATTCTCACTATGTTCGAAAGTTCACTGCGCTAATTATTGCGATACTTGCTATTTATGCAATTGTTTTTGAACCAAGCAGTAAACTATTTAAGATAAACAATACTTTTAGATGGTATGGCAGTAAGGAAAATCACAATGTACAGGCTGCAAAAGCCAAAAAACCATGATGTTCACCATAATGTCCAGTGGATTTCAGGCAGCCTGGGCTTGTTTTCCTGCCGTGACAAAAGCAAGTCCTGCTACAGGATATTTGTGGAATTGTTAAAAGCAGCAAAAGAGAGGCAAGCTCTTTCAAGCGATGAAATAGCATACAGGCTGCACCTTTCAAGGGGCGCTGTTGTCCATCACCTCAACAACCTTATGGAAGCTGGCATTATTGTTTCGCACAAAAACAAGTATGCATTGAGGGAAGCAAGCATGGACCTGCTTGTGAAAGGCGTTAAAAAAGAGATAAATGAGATTCTTGAAGAGATGAATATAGTTGCAGAAGAAATAGACAAGGCGTTTGGCGACTAAAAAGCCGAGCTTCGCTGCACTTCTTTTTATTCTATTGTTTTAAAATAATAGAAACAATAAAATTGCGCCGGAGGCTGGCTTTCTTTTACTATTAGATATTCAAATCACATGCTTGTCATGCGATGCTTCATAAGTATACAATTCATCTACGCCAAACCATAATGAGATTTCCTGCTCAGCCTCTTCCTTGTTGCCAGATGCATGCACAAGATTCTTTATGCTGATTTGCTTTTTATCTGCATAATCATATGAAACATGCGCATAATCCCCTCGTATCGTGCCTAACGGCGCTGACTTTGGCTCTGTACTGCCAACAACCTTTCTTACTGACTCAACAGCGTGTATGCCTTCGATAACTATTGCAACAACAGGCGCTGATGTTATGAACTCCTCAAGCATTGGATACATCTTCTTGTCCAAATGAGCCGCATAATGCTTTTTTGAGAAATCCTTGTCAATCCAAATCATTTTCATGCCGACAAGTTTAAGCCCGCGCTTCTCAAACCTTGAGACTATTTCACCGACAAGCCCTCTCTGCACACCGTCCGGCTTTACAAGAATAAGCGTTCTTTCTATCATAGTGCATCTCCCACAACAGATGAATTCTTCTTTGGAGATGGGCTATTTAGGAAATTACAAGACCTTAACACCTGATTATTTTTGTAATTTCCTATCATTTTATTGCTTCTTTGTTTTTACCCACTTAGTTTCTCTTGCTTTCCTGCCAAGCTTGAGCATGTTTTTTTCGCACTTGCTTGAGCAGAAATAAAGCTTTCTTCCGTCAGACTTTATGTAACTTTTGCCTGTGCCTTTTTCCATTTCATTTGAACAAAAAGAACATTGGCTCATTTTGCACCGCCGCCCTTGCCTATTTTCCTTGCTTCTGACTCTGTTTCCCTAAGCATGAGTATGTCTCCTACCCTTATGGGGCCTTTGACATTCCTTGTGAGAACCTTGTTTGTGTCCCTTCCTTCCAAAACTCTGCACCTGACATACATAAGCTCTCCCCTTATTCCTGTATGCCCTGCCACTTCTTCAACTTTTGCAGGCATTGCAGGCGAGAAAAGGCCCTTTGTCGATGGCACTCCAAGCTTTCCTTCGCTTCGCTCGGAAGATCTTGATTCCTGCTTTTTTTCCGGTCTTGGCGCAGGGGCTTTTCCTTCATTCAAGGCCTTCTTGTGTTCGCCTGAAAAGCGCCTTGGTTTTTCCTTGGGTTCTGCCATTTTCATTCTTTTGTAAGCTCAACAATTCTTTTAATAGTGTCTTTTGCGTCCCCTTCCTGGACAATAGCGACTGCAGAAGTGCCAACGCCTAATCCTGCTGAAGCGCCAAGCTCTTCTTTTGTAGCCACTGTAACAAGGGGAATCTTTTTCTCAGAACACAGCGGCTTGAAAGGCATTACAATCTCAGGCGGGTTTACGTCTTTTGCGATTACAACTAATTTTGCCGCGCCTTTCTCAACAGCCTTTATAGCCTCGTTAACGCCCTTTTTAAGCTTTCCTGTCTTTCTTGCCTTCTCGACTGCGTCAAGAGCAAGCTCCATTATTTCTTTTTCATCTGCCATTTTTGACCTCCTAAACTGTCATTGGTATTGATAGGGATAAAACGAATTGGTTTATAAAGCTTTCTGCGCTGAACAGTATCTCCGAATGGTGTAGTGATTGAGTCTTTTTAAGGATTCTTTAAACTATATGATTTGTTTCTTTTTCCTTGAAAGCCCTTTGGAATTGGCCAATCAAAGCTTGGGTGTTTCTTTAGCTCTTCAAACTTTTCCAA
>JAHJRD010000109.1 GCA_018830945.1 Nanobdellota archaeon
GGCAACATAATGTCTTGAATCTAGTTCGTTTAGAGTAGATAAATAAAATAGTTTATTATCAATAATCTCCTCGTTTTTCATAATATTTATAAGACTCTACTCTTTATAAATATATCACTTTATTTTGCGGTAAGCCCTAAGCGAAGCGCATGCTCCTCTGATGATCAAACTGTCTGCAGTTTGCTTGAGTACCTTGCCGTGGATGTGCAGGTCAGCTATGAATTCCATCTGAAACCATTAATTGCATTATCTTTATATATGCTTCTATAATACTTTCCAATATGGTAATTCATGTCCCGCTCGAGATAAGGGTTGCTGGATATAATGGGGAGCCTTTTGCCAGTAATGGGGGGTTTTCCCGCATAACAGCAAGCGCTGGCATCATAAATGGGGACGGGCAGATGCTTGTGAAGCTTGATTCTGAAGAAGGCTATTCTGTTTTTACAGGTTTTCCAAATGAGAATACAGTAACTAATTATTACCTTGCAAAAAGAAAGCGCCCTAAACAAGGAAGGCTGTATTTTGCAACTGATTATGATGAAGATGATGAAACCTTTGAAAAGTATTTGAAAAGTATTGAGAATTATGTATTGTTCACAAACAAAGACACTTATGTGTTTTGGAAGCCTATAGAGTTCCCTTCAGAGAGGACAGTGTTTGAAATTCATCATAGGCATACGTGGCAGTTCAACAATTGGAATCATTTTTATGAGGTAAAGAAGAGGAAGGGAAATGGAAGACCAGTATGAGCTGGTGAGGCCTGTAAGCAAGCCCCTTAGTGCGCAGGAAGGCAGGAAACTTCTTGAGGCGCTCCTGAACACACTTGGCGAGAGTAAGCTCTTGTCTTCCTCGCGGGGAATGTCTGTTATCGTGCCTTCATTATGGGTTGGAAACCGTGAAAGCTTTGTGCAAAGATATGAAGAAAGGGGTCTTGAAGTAATTTGCAAGCCGGCGAGCCTTCCGCTGCCTGGTTCTGTTTGCGTAGATTCAGTTTATTGCATTACATTCAGGCGGCTGAAAAAGTAAGAGCCAAAAAGGAGGTTAAGAGCATAAGTTTTTAAACTACTATTCCATCCCCAGATGTATTATTTGTTAAGGGGGTAATAATAATGGTAGTAACACCAAAAGATTATGCGGCATACAGGGAATTGCCAAAAGATAAACAGAGAGAAGAAGTATTAAAGCGGATAGAAAGCCAGCTTGAAGCAGCAATAGATGCGCAGCTGCTTGAAGATGCATCCTGCTATCGTGCTCCAAGAAGGATGCATGAGATGCATTTTTTCCTGCACGAATTTTCAGGGCTGGATGCAAAGTTTGCGCCGGCTCCACTCCGTATAACAGAGGAGCGGGAAAGAATCTCCCCTTTGACAAAAGACGAAATCTATGCCATTGCTAGAAATCTTGGTGAAAAATATATGACCGCAGGATGGCGTGTGCGCGGGGATAGCCAAAGCTTCTCCGATAGCACCCATGTGTACATCCGAATTTTTCCGTGGGATTAATGGGTAACAAAATGATACCAAACCAGGGCAAAGTCGCCTTTCTATTTTTTCATATTTCTATCCCTCAAAAGCCTTAAATACATATGCCGCCAACATATGTCATATGAAATGCAGCAAATGCAAAAAACAAATGCGCTATGCAAAAGCCATGGATTTCAACGGCTATAAAATCAGCGGCTGGAAATGCCTCTGCGGAGAAGCGTATTATGAGCCGGAAGAGGCGCAAAGAATCCTTCTATTAAATAAGCTGAAGAAAGAGGCAATAAAAGCAAAGCTTGGAAGGATAAAAAGCAATCTCATTTTGCGCCTCCCAATTGATGTTGAGCATGCATTAGGGCTTGAGCAGGGAGAGGAAGTGCTGATATCAGTTGAGCAGAATGCAATTAAAGTGGTGCCTGCATAAAAAGTGTTTTTGCTTTTTCCGGACTTTCTGGAAACTTTCCAAAATCCAAAAGCGTATCCTTATTAACAGCTGATTCCTTGCTCAAAACGCAATGGAATTAAAATTTTACCTTGACACTTCAATATGGATGGACTTGTATGAGGACAGGAAAGGTTTCAATAACGAGCCACTAGGAGATTATGCATGGGATTTGGTATCCTATATAAAGACAATCGGCGGCAAGATTATTGTCTCTGTTTTTCTCCTTAAGGAATTGGAAAGGTATTATCCTTTAGATGAGATTAGGGGAATGACATTCCTGTTTGAAGGCTTAATGATAAAAGCAGAGGTTTCTGATGCACAAATTAAGGAGGCAAAATCGCTTTCAAAGGAAAGAAATGTGCCTTTCGGAGATGCAATCCATGCGGTTGTTGCAAGGGATAATAATGCAATTATTGTGTCAAGGGACAGGCATTTTATGCTTTTAGCCGATATCTGCAATGTTATACCGCCAGAAAAGATTATTTGATATGCCCGAACATCTCTTCCGCAACTTTTTCCCTTATCCTATGCATCTCTTCATCAGTTGTTTGCCTCCTTTTCTTAAATATGCCTTTAAGCGGCGCAAACTCCTTTAATGCTTCCCTGTACTTTGCCTCTTCCACCTTATCTCTCAATGCAGCCCTTATGAATTCAGTTCTGCTGTAATAACCTGCTGCCTTGGCTGTTTTGTCTATCTCTTCCAATGCTTCATGCTCCATCTTGAATGTAACCAGTTGTATAGCCATATAGCTATTGTATATACGCTGTATATATAAGCTTTTCGGGTGGAAAAAAGGCAAAAACCTGGAAAAGAAAGCCAGCCTTCGGCATTAAGAAAAGCAATATATTGTTTGAGCATTAAAAGAAATAATAATCTGCAGATTTTGTTTTTCTGCTATCGTATTATCCCTTAAAGTGGCACTACAAAGTGGCAATCCAAAAGGTTTATATACCTGCAATATATCCTATTTCTAACCAAAAATACTTATCAGGGGGAATGAAAAATGGAAAAACTAAAAGAATATCAAATACCAATGGGCGCTACTATGGATGTATGCTTATCTCCGCAGGGCGCGTATGACGCAGGCTTGGATGCCATAAAGCCAAAATACACAGCAGGAAGAGCTGGGCAGTTTGCTGA
>JAHJRD010000012.1 GCA_018830945.1 Nanobdellota archaeon
GACTTCGGAGAATCCTTCACATTTGGACAAGACTTCTTCTACGAATACCTGAGCCCAAGAAAAGCAAACGGATTAGAAGTATACTTTGAATTCAACATGATACCAAAAATAGCCAAGCTATACAATAAAGAGCTTTTGAAAGCAACAAGCCTGAAATACCAGAAGCCAAACATAGATGCAGTATTCATCAGCCATTCACACTCAGACCATACAGGGCATTTAAGCTTCATAGACGAAGACATCCCTGCCTGCATGGGGCGCTGCATAAGCTCATAGAGACCTACAAGAGCTAGGAACACACCTTAGATTAGCCCGTGAAATCTCCTTTAGAAGCATTTCACTCCAATTCCTTCCTTCTAGTCAGCTGCCCCAGCCTTTTCAATATCAGCTTGGTTGAAGGCAATTGAGTCTTATAGGTCGCAACCTTCAAAGGAGAAGTTGTTCCTGCCAAGGCAAACCGCACTTCCTCCCTGTTCTTTGACTTGCATAAGACAAGCCCTATGCTTTCCATCTCAGAAGGCAGCCTGACTTTCTCGTTCAATGCAGCAAGATATTTCTGCATCTGCCCGATATACTCAGCCTTAAATTCCCCTATCTTCAGCTCAACAGCAACAAGGCACCTTAATTTCCTGTCAAAGAACAATAAATCAATCCTGTTTTCCCTGCCGCCTATATCCAGCGCATACTGCGAGCCCACAAATGCCAGTGTTTTCCCGAATTCAAGGAAAAAGTCCTTTAAGTTATCCAAAATCGCCTTTTCAAGCTCTTTTTCAGAGTATTCATTGCCAAGGTTAAGGAATTCAAGCACGTAATCATCCTTGAAGTGCCTTGCAATGTCTTCTTGTTTATGCCTTGGAATCAATGCAGTCACTTTCTCAGGCTTGTCAGCAGTCATGTAGCGCTCGAAGAGCGAGGAGTTTATTTGGCGCTTTAGCTCCCTTACTTTCCACCTTTCCTTTAAGCTCATCTTAAGGTAAAACTCCCTTTCTTCCGGCATTTGGACCATATCTAAAATTGTCACATGATTGCTCTAGCTTACTGAAAAAAGCAATTCTGCAGTCAGTGACTGCAGTTTTTGATAGGAAGACAATTCTGCAACCACTGGTTGCAGTTTTTGATGTGTAACCAATTCTCCAGCCACTGGCTGGAGTTTTCGGCAAGTAGGCAATTCTACAGACACTGTCTGTAGAATTGGATATGCTTCATAAAATTTTTTCATATACCACAGATTTGCCACAGAATAACCCCTAATTCCCGGAAATCTCATCCTCAAGTCCCTTGACAGCCGTTCAACAACAGCCTTGCCATACTCAGAATGCCTGCTTAGTTCCTTCCCAATATTCCAATAGGCAAGCAGAAGCGCTTTATTCACTTCTGAAAAAGCCCTTAGCTTTGACTGCTCTATATGCCTTACAATTGAATCAAGAATTTTTGTGTAATTCAACGCTATTTTTTGCATAAGCTGGATTCACTGCGTGCTATTCATAAACTCTTCGCCCAAAAAACACGCATTTTTTCAGCAACCCTGAAAATTCCCGCAGCAATTCTGAAAATAAGAAACAAAATATCAAATTCAAGCAAATATTTCCAGCAGTGCCGGAAGCGAAAAAAGAGTTCCGTCGTCAAATCCAGCCTGAGAAGCAACGCTTCGAAGGCACAGGCGAAGCCATCTTCACATGAGCGCACTGCGCTCATCCTCTTTCCATTCAACTATGCCTTTAATTTCCTGCAGTTCGTTTAAAGAAAGTGAAACAGGCTGTTTCAGATTTGAGTATTCCCCTGCCAATTGCCACAAGCTCTTGTCAAGTGGTTTTCAAAAGAAATATGAAAAACACGGATTTCATTCCGAGAATAATCCAGAAGAATGTAAACTTCTTTGAAAATCTGCACACACCAGCCGGAAATATGCGCACCATTTGCCACTCGCCACGCAGGCGCACAAGGTATTTAAAGGCAGATAATATTTCTTACTTTGTTCAAAGGGGCGTGATAATATGGAACAAAACAATTCATTGGCAATATTTCAGGGCAAAGAGATAAGGAGAGAATGGTTTAATGACGAATGGTGGTTCTCTGTGGTTGACATTGTTGGAGCGCTGACAGAGAGCTCAAATCCAAGAAATTACTGGAGTATGCTAAAAACAAGGGAATCAGAGCAGGGGATTGAGTTGTCCACAAATTGTGTACAACTGAAATTGCAGTCTGCTGATGGCAAATATTATGAAACCGATTGTGCCAGTACAGAAGGCATATTCCGTATAATCCAGTCCATCCCCTCCCCCAAGGCAGAGCCAATGAAGCTCTGGCTGGCAAAAGTAGGATATGAGCGCATACAGGAGATACAGGATCCTGAGCTTGCCCAAAAGCGAATGAAGGAAATCTACAAGGCAAAGGGTTATTCAGATGACTGGATTGAAAAAAGAGTAAGGGGCATTGCAATAAGGGACGAGCTGACAGATGAATGGAACAAAAGAGGCGTTAAAAACGATAAGGAATTTGCAATTTTGACTGCTGAAATCTCCAAAGCTGCATTTGGAATGACGCCAACAGAATACAAGGAATTCAAGGGCTTAAAAACAGAAAACCTGAGAGACCATATGAATGATTTGGAGCTTATCTTTAACATGCTTGGAGAAGCTTCAACCACAAAGATTGCCAGAAACAAAAACGCGCAGGGATTTGTAGAAAACAAAGGCGCAGCTGTTCAGGGCGGGGCAGTTGCAGGAGTTGCGAGAAAGGAACTTGAACAAAGAAGCGGAGAAAAGGTAGCAACGCCTGAAAATTATCTCGACGCGCCTGAAAAGGAAAAAAGAAAGCAGCTTAAGGGCAAAAAAATAAAGGCAATTACAATGTAAGGGGTTTCAAGGGGTGTCCCCTTGGGGCTTTCTTCCCAAAACCTTTATATCCCCCTACACACTATAAACACACATGACATCCCTAACCTTCTACGGCGGAACAGGAGAGATAGGAGGAAACAAATTCCTACTAAAAGACAAAGGAGCAAACATCTACTTAGACTTCGGAGAATCCTTCACCTTCGGACAAGACTTCTTCTACAACTACCTAAGCCCAAGAACAGTAAACGGACTGGAAGTATACTTTGAATTCAACATGATACCAAAGATAAGCGGATTATACAATAAAGACATGCTAAAAGCAACAAACCTGAAATACCAAAAACCCAATATCCAAGCAGTATTCATATCACACTCCCACTCAGACCATGCAGGCCATTTAAGCTTCATAGATGAAGACATACCAGTATACATGGGACACTGCACACATAAATTAATAGACGTCTACACAAAGCTCTACAAAAGCTTCCAGGACATAGGAACACACAATAATTTAAAAGAATTCAAGTCAGGAGACAAAATCAAGATAAAACACCTGGAAATAACACCAATCCATGTTGAACACTCTGTGCCAGGCGCCTACGGCTTCATAATAAAGACATCAAAGGGAAACATTGTATACACAGGCGACTTCAGGATGCACGGCCCAAGGGCTGACTTAACCAAAGAATTCATAAAAAAAGCAAGAGACTCAAAGCCAATAGCAATGCTCTGCGAAGGCACAAGAATGAGCAGTGACGTGGAGCACAACTACACAGAAGAAGAAGTAGAAAAGAAAGTCAATGAAATAACAAAAGCATCAAAAGGCACTGTTTTCGGGCATTTTGCAATGAGCAACGTGGACAGGTTCATGTCATTCTACAAAGCTTGCATAAAAAATAAGAGAATCATGGTAATAGACACAAGGTTTGCATTAATACTGGAGAGCCTGAAAGAGCATATAAGCATCCTGCCTGATGTAAGAAAAGACAAGAACATAAAAGTGTACTTCAGGATTGCAAAAACATGCACTTTCCAAGAAAAGGACTATTCTCCCTGGGAAAGGGAGTACATGAAGAACATGATAACATACAAGGAAATAAAGAAAAATCCAAAAAAGTACCTGATGCACATGCGCTTTGCAGCATTGATGGAAATGGTGTATCTGCAGCCAAAAAGCTCTGATTTCATATACTCAAGCTCAGAGCATTTCTATGAAGGCGAGGAAAACCTGGAAGAACGGACAATCTGGGAAAACTGGATGAAGCATTTCAAAATCACGTTCCACAAAGCACATTGTTCAGGCCACGCTGACAAGGCAGCGCTAACAGAAACCATCAAAACAATCAATCCAAAAGTGTTAATACCAATTCACACGCAGGTGCCGGAAGAGTTTAAGAAACTGCATAAGAATGTAATCCTGCCAGTGAAGAACAAGACAATAGAGCTTTGAGCAGATATCGGAACTGTGTTCCGAACCCCACCGCTACGGCGGGTTTCAGGGGTGCCCCCAAGGGCTTTTTATTTGATAATCTTTAGCAATTTGCCCGGCCTGAGGCATTCCACGCCAAACGTTTCTTTAAAACCTTATAGCCTTTCAATTTCTCCACCTACACGGGAAACAAACCTGTCAAACTGCACATTTAGCATCTTTGTGTTGACAGATTTTGTAACTGTTTCTGTGGATGGATACATATTGCATTTCATAGCAGAAATCTGCAGGCTTGAGGATAAATCAGTTATATTATCCCCATCTATAGTTTTTTTAGAAGCTAAAGATTCATGTAAATTCATAAAGTCAGGCAGGACAATTAAGGCATCATCCGCTACTTTCGGATTATCATGTATCTCTGGCGCGATTTTAACACGGGAAATCATATGCTCTATGATTCTTAATTGTGTTTCCAAGGCGTGAAATTTCGGAAAATCATCCCTAATGCTGCTGCCTTTGGCTAATAGCTCTTTTTTAATTTCCACTAACTGTTCCTTTAGCTTTGTTAATATCTCAATTACAGACATATCTACATTGCCTGTTGCCGCCATACGCTTAAAATTGTCTTCTATCTTAACCAACAAATCCATATAGCTTAGACTTTTTCTTTTGTTTATAAACTTTGCTTTTGATTTTCGCCTGAATTTTCAGCAAAGCTGCAAATTTCCGCAGCGAATCTGAAAATAAGAAACAAAATATCAAATTCAGGCAGATATTTCCGGCATTGCCGGAAGGCAAAAAAGTGTTCCGTCGTCAAAGCTGCCTGCACGAAAAACGAAGTTTTTCGAGCACAAGCAGAGCCCGAAGGGCTTTGCCAATATACCATGAGCGCATTGCGCTCATCCTCCTTCCCCCACCATTCTACACACTAATACTATTTCCACCCACCCATGAAAAGATTTAAATAGGGGTATACATATCCATTTCCTAATCAGTGAAGCTCAAAAGGAGCTTTTCTAACAGGCGAGTGCAGATGACGTCTATATCTGCCATCTAAAAGATGATCGTTAATGATGCTCTTGAAGCGCTGTTGGGGCTATGGCTGTTGCCACCCAAATGCCTTTGCCTTGTTAGACACTATATATAGGTTAACCAAAGGAAAACACAATGGCAGGAGCAAACACAATGCACGCAAACTGCAGTCAGTTTGTGCTCGAGAATCCCAGATTCTCGGCACCCCGAGACGAAGTCTCGATGGATCAACAGGGCGGGCATGCGCTTCGCTTAGCCCACCGAAACACTTTGAGCAATTGAAGCGCGGACACAACAGGACTAAACAATGGCAGGAGCAAACACACTGCACCACCCCCACAGGGGGAGCATGCAATTCTGGCCTAGAAAGAGGGCTGCAAGATCCTTAGCCAGAGTAAGAACATGGAAACCATCTGAAAAGCTTGCAGGATTCATAGGATACAAGGCAGGCATGACGCACCTTCTGATAAAAGACAATAACCAGTCATCACCAACAAAAAACATGGACGTGAGCACTGCAGCAACAATCATTGAGTGCCCTCCAATGAAAGTGATGTCAATAAGATTATACCAGAAAACAACATCAGGATTAAAACTGGTAAAAGAAGCATTCACAACAAAGCCTGAAAAGGAATTAAAAAGAAAAACAGGCCTTGGAAAAAACAATGACCTGACAGGAGAATATGACGAAGTCCGCATTGTTGCCTATTCCCTGCCAAAGAAGACAAGCATAAAAAAAGTGCCTGATGTTACTGAAATAGCATTGAGAGGGGACAATGCGCTGGAATACGCAAAATCACTCATGGACAAGGAGATAAAAATATCAGAATTATTCACAGAAGGGCAGCTGATTGATGTTCACGGCGTCACAAAAGGAAAAGGGTTCCAGGGCACTGTAAAGAGATACGGCGTCAAAAGAAGGCAGCACAAGTCAGAGAAAACAATAAGAGGCGTTGGAACATTGGGCTCATGGCACCCTAACAGAGTACAATACACTGTTGCGCAGCCAGGCAAGATGGGCTACCACCAGAGGACTGAATATAATAAGATTCTGTTAAAGATAGGCAACAAGCCTGAGGAAATCAATCAAAAGGGCGGAATAACCAATTTTGGATTTGTAAAAACAGATTATGTGCTTGTAAAAGGCTCTGTGCCAGGGCCAAAGAAAAGGGCGTTAATCCTGGCAGTTGCATTAAGGCCGTGGAAGAGGTTCAAGCAGCCAACGCCAGAGATCAAGTACACAAGCACTGAATCAAAGCAGGGAGTAAGATAATGAAAGCTGAACTATTGTCACTGGAAGGAAAAAAGGAAAAAGAAATCACATTGCCTGAGCAATTTACAGAAGAATACAGGCCTGATGTAATCAAGAGAGCTGTCTTGGCAATACAAGCCAACAAGAGGCAGCCTTACGGAGCAAAAGCCACAGCAGGAATAAGGGCTTCTGCTGAATTGTCAAGAAGGAGAAGGCAGTACAGGGGCAGCTATGGAAAGGGAATATCAAGAGTCCCAAGAAAAATCATGACAAGGAGAGGGCTGCACATGAACTGGGTTGGAGCATTTGCGCCAGGCACTGTGGGCGGAAGAAGGGCCCACCCTCCAAAAGCAGAGAAAGACTGGACACAGAAAATCAATAACAAGGAAAGAAGGCTTGCAATACGCTCTGCAATATCAGCAACTGCAATGAAGGAAGTTGTTGAGCAAAGGGCATCATTCACTAAAGTTCCGGTAATAGTCGCTGATGGCCTTGAAAAGCTTGCAAAGACAAGGGATGTTGAGGCATTGATGAATGCTTTGGGAATGCAGAAAGAGCTTGAAAGAATCAGCGTAAGAAAAATGAGGTCTGGCAAGGGCAAGACAAGAGGAAGAAGGTACAAGACAAAGAAAAGCTTATTGTTTGTTGTGTCTGGAAAATGCGCTTTGGAAAAAGCTGCAAAAAACCTTGCAGGCGTTGATGTTGCGCAGGTAAAATCACTGAATGCAGAATTACTGGCTCCTGGCGCTGTTGCAGGAAGATTGACAGTGTGGAGCGAGAAGGCGGTTGAAATGCTCGGAAAGGAGAAGCTGTTCATATGAGCGACAAAAAGCAAGTTCAAAAGGAAACAGGGAACGAGTATTCAGTAATCAAGTATCCATTGACAACTGAAAAGTCAGTCAGGGTGATGGAGGCTGACAACAAGCTAATATTCATTGTTGCAAGGGATGCAAAGAAAACAGCAATAAAGCGCGCTGTTGAGGTCATGTTCAAGGTGAAAGTCGTAAAAGTAAACACAACAATACTTCCGTCAGGCGAGAAAAAGGCTTATGTGAAATTATCGCCTGAGACGCCTGCAATGGATGTTGCAACGCAGTTGGGATTGATTTAAGGAAACACAATGGGAAAGAGACTAATAATACAGAGGAGAGGAAGAGGAACACATACTTACAAGGCTCCTTCACACAGGTATCTTGGCAAATTAGAGCACAGGAATTATGATGAAACAGAAAAAACAGGAACATCAACAGGCGTTATTATTGACCTTGTGAACTGCCCTGGGCATTCAGCGCCTCTTGCAAAGGTGCAGTTTGGGAAAGACATACTGCTGATGCCTGCGCCTGAAAACATTAAAGTCAATGATCTTGTATATTCAGGGGAAAAGGCTGAATTAACAAAAGGAAGCACGCTTCCATTGAAAAACATTCCAGAAGGCACATTGGTGTATAATCTTGAGCTGCATCCAGGCGACGGCGGAAAACTGGCAAAGACAGCAGGCGTATTTGCAAGAATTGTCACAAAGGTTGGAAACAAGGTTGTTGTTGAGCTGCCTTCAAGAAAGCAGAGGGAATTTTTAGGCGAGTGCAGGGCGACAATCGGGGTTATTGCAGGCTCTGGCAGGCAGGAAAAGCCTTTCTTAAAAGCAGGCAAGAAGATGCATGCAATGAGGGCAAAGAACAAGTTATATCCAAGGACAAGCGGAGTTGCAATGAACTCAGTTGACCATCCATTTGGATGCGGCAGGGGAAGGCACGTGGGCAAGCCAAAGACTGTTTCAAGAGACGCGCCGCCAGGAAGAAAGGTAGGCCTAATAGGCGCAAGAAGGACAGGAAGGAAGAGATAAAAATGGTTTACAAGACGAAGTCGAAGGAAACCCTCGAACGGAACGAGGTGGAGTGAGAATGGCAAAAAAAGAATTCACATACAGGGGAAAGACACTTGAAGAACTGCAGAAATTAAGCATTCCGGAGTTTGCAAAGCTTGTGCCGTCAAGGCAGAGAAGGTCATTGACAAGAGGGTTTAATGAGCCTGAGAAAAAGCTTTTGGCGCAGATAAAGAAATTCAAGGACGGCAAGAGGAAAAAACCTGTAAAAACGCACTGCAGGGACATGATTGTGCTGCCTGACATGGTTGGGCTTGTTATACAGATTCATAATGGCAAGGCATTTGTGCCTGTTGAAATGATGCCTGACATGGTTGGGCATTTGTTAGGAGAGTTTACAATGACAAGGCAGAAGGTTGCGCACTCAGCTCCTGGAATTGGAGCTACAAGGTCAAGCGCATCATCATCGGTGAAGTAAACATGGAAGGAAAACTACAAGCAACTGCAAAAGGAATGTCGCTTCCTATTTCAAGGAAGCAGGCTGTTGAAGTGTGCAGGATGATAAACAGGAGGACTGTTGAAAAAGCGCGCTGGATGCTTGACAGGGTTATTAATCTGAAATCCCCTGTGCCTGCGACTAAATTCAAAAGAGATATTCCGCACAGGAAAGGCAGTTTTGGCCCTGGAAGGTTTCATGTGAAAACATCTACAGAGGTTTTGAAATTAATAAATTCAGCTGTTTCAAACGCAGAAGTCAAGGGGATGAAAGGCTCTTCACTGGTTATTGTGAAGGCATCTGCCTGCAAAGGGCCTACTGCGTGGAGATACGGAAGGCAGTCAAGAAGGCATGCCAAGAGAACTCATGTTGAGATAGTGCTTGAGGAAGCTGAAGCCAAGAAAGGCAGGGCAAAGCCGATAAAGGCAGGCGCGTTAGTAAAGGAAGCAAAGCCAAAAGCTGAAGTAAAAGCAGAAGCTGTAAAAGAAGTTGTTAAGGAAGCAGCAAAGGCAGAAGCTCCTAAAGAAGTTAAAAAGCCAGCTGTAAAGCAAAGCGTTAAAAAGCCGGCTGTAAAAGCTGTTAAGGAAGATAAGCCAAAGGAAGAGAAGAAGGAAGTTAAGGAAAGTGCAAAGGTTTCCGAGCAAAGCGAAGGAAGGCTTGGGACGCAAGCCCCTAAGGCGGAAGAAAAGAAAGAAAACACTGAAGCGCAAAAGGCGCCTTTGGAGGAGAAACAATGAGCTTGTTAAACAAAATAGGAAAAGGCATGGCCCTTGCGGGCCTTATAGGCGCGGTATATACCTGTAATTTCCCTGTTCCGAAGCCGCTGCTTGACAATAATGATACTCACCAATATTCAAATTACAGGCAGCATCCTGATTACTATTGGGTTACCGGAACATTTGAGGGCGTGTTTGTCGCCGGAGGGCTGCTTACATTATTTACGGAAGAGGATAAGCCCGGTTCCAGAAAGAAGAAGGAGAAAAAGGAAGAATGATTGAACGAAAATTCATAGCTGAAAAAATGAGAGAAAGGGAAGTTGAAGAGTACATTGCAACTGAGATAGGAAGGGACAAGTACAGCTTTTTGCAAATTAAAAGAACGCCATTGGGAGAGAAAATCACAATCTACACATCAAAGCCTGGATTCATAGTGGGAAGAAAAGGCGAAACAATAAAGAAAATGACATTAATCCTGAAAACCAAGTTTGGAATGGAGAACCCGCAGGTTGAAGTTGCTGAGTTTGAAAGGCCTGAGCAGGACGCAAAGTCAATGGCTGACTACATTGCAGGCTCATTGGAAAGGTTCGGCTCAAACAGGTTCAAGTCAGTGGGGTACAGGGTATTGCAAAGAATAATGGATGCAGGCGCAATGGGCGCTGAAATCGTAATAAGCGGAAGAGGTGTGCCAAGCAGCAGGGCAAAGCACTGGAGATTTTACGCAGGATACCTGAAAAAGTCAGGGGATATTGCAGAAACACAGGTAAGAAAGGCAGTGACATCAGCAAACCTGAAGTCAGGCACAGTTGGAATAAAGGTAAGCATAATGCCTGCTGACGTATTATTGCCTGACAGGATCATATTCCCAACAGCAGAAGAAAAGAAAGAAGAGCCTGTTGAAGAAGTTAAGGAAGAAGACAAGAAAGCAGAGGAAGCTGTTGAGGTGCTGAAAGAGAACGCTGAAAAGCCAAAGAAAAAGGCTCCTGCAAAGAAAGGCGATAAAAAGCCAAGGAAAAAACCAGAGCATAAAAAAGCTGAAAAGAAAACAGAAGAAAAGAAAGAAGCTGTAAAGGAAGAGAAAAAGGAAGAGAAGAAAGAAGCTGTAAAAGAAGAAGAATCAAAGCCAGAAGAGAAGCCGAAGGAAGAAAAGAAAGAAGAGCATAAAAAAGCTGAGAAAAAAGAAGATAAAGAAGAGCCAAAGCAAGAAGACAAGAAAGAGCAGGCGCCTTTGGAAGAAAAGAAGGAATAAAATGAACAAGAAAGCAAAAGCATTAAGAGGAATCACCAGGGAGCAGTCAATGGAAAAGCTTAAAGAGATGAGGAAAGAGCTTTTAAAGATGAATTCACAGATTGCTGTAGGCACTGCGCCTGAAAGCCCTGGAAAGGTTAAGCAGGTTAAGAAGCAGATAGCAAGAATAATCACTGTAATGAACGAGCCTTTGAAGGTAAAAACCGAGGAAAAGGCAAAAGCCCCTGTAAAGGGGAAGGCAGTGGCGCCGCAAGGGGCTGCTGTGAAGGAAAAAAAGCCGGAGGTCAGCAAGTCTCAATGAGTGAAGTTTGCTCTAAGTGCGGATTGCCAAAAGACCTTTGCGTTTGCGAAACAATTGCAAAGGAAGAGCAGAAGGTTGAGATTAGGCTCATAAAAAAGAAGTTCGGGAAGCTGTCCACTATCGTCGAAGGCATAAATGACAAGAGCATCAACATGAAGGAATTGCTGAAGGAGCTCAAGTCAAAGCTTGCCTGCGGCGGCACTGTGAAGGAGGGCGTCATAGAACTTCAGGGCAACCATGCAGTAAAGGTAAAGCATTGCCTTATTGCTTTTGGGTTTCCGCAGGCATCAATCAAGGTGCTTATATGAGGACAGCCTCAAACATCGCAAGGCACGAATTAATCGGGCTTGAGATTGAGGTTGTGGCTGCGAAAAACAAGAGCCTCGTCGGCAGGAAGGGCGTAATCCTGGATGAAACCAGGGACACGCTTAAAATAAAGGAAAAAACAAAGGAAATCACAATGATGAAAAACGCGATCGTGTTCAGGACACAGGTTGGAGGAAACACAGTTGAGATAGACGGGAGCTGCCTTGCAGGCAGGCCCGAGGACAGGGCAAAGGGAAAAAAATGACTACAAAAAACACAGGACTGGATGTAAAGCCGCCGAAAGAGAAGTGCAATGACAGGCACTGCCCGTTTCACGGCACCTTGGGAGTCCATGGAAGGACATTTGCAGGAAAGATTGTAAGCACTGACTTTAACAGGACTGCAAAGATTGAATGGCAGAGAAGCGTTTACCTGTCAAAGTATGAAAGGTATGAGGTAAGGAGAAGCAGGGTAAAGGCGCACAATCCTGACTGCATTGGAGCAAAGGTTGGAGATTCAGTAAGGGTAGTTGAGTGCAGGCCGATAAGCAAGACAAAGAATTTTGTTGTTGTTGAAAAAATCGAGAAGGAGAAGAAAGAATGAAGGCAGTTCCGGCATACATTGTAAGGTGCATTCCAGTGGGAGCGAGAATCCCTGCATGTGATAATTCAGGAGCAAAAATGCTTCAGGTAATTAATGTCAGGAAAATCAAGACAGTGAGGAGAAGGATTCAGCAGGGAGGCGTTGGAGACCTTATTATGGCATCTGTGATAAAAGGAAAGCCGGAAATGAGAAAGCAGGTTGTGTTTGCAATCATAGTCAGGCAGAAGAAGGAATACAGAAGGCCTTCAGGAGAAAGAGTCAAGTTTGAAGATAACGCAGCAGTTGTGTTAAAGGATGACAAGGGAAATCCAAAAGGGACAATATTCAAAGGGCCTATTGCAAAGGAAGTGGCTGAGAGATGGCCCCTGGTTGCCAAAGTAGCGAGCGTGGTGATGTAAGATGATAAAATGGAGCAAATCATGGAAGCCGAAGCAAACCGCAGACGGTTTGATCGTCTGGGCGGCATGCGCTTTGCTTAGCCGCCCTATTGCAGTGGAGTGTGAATTAAAATGGTAAGATGGAGCAAATCATGGAAGGCAAGCATAAGGCCGAGAAAGCAGAGGAACTATAGGACACATGCCCCTTTGCATATCAGGCAGAAGCTTGTTTCAGTGCACCTTTCAAAAGACTTAAGAACAAAGCATGGAAAGAGAAGCATTGCTGCAAGAAAAGGCGACAAGGTAAAGATATTAAGAGGGCAGTTCAAGGGAAAGTCAGGGAATATCACAAAGGTTGAGCTTAAAAATTCAAAGATTGCTGTTGAAGGCATGGAAAACATAAGAAAGGACGGCACAAAAACCCCTTACTTGTTTGAGCCTTCAAACCTCATGCTGACAGAGCTTATGCTTGAGGACAAGAAAAGAAAAAAATCATTAGAGAAAAAGGCAGCGGGGAAGAAATAAAATGGTTACCGAGCAAAGCGAAGGGAACCTTCGAACGGAACGAGGAGTGGAGTAAGAATGGGAAAAAATCATCTGAAAAGGATTAACGCGCCAAAGACATGGCCTGTAATGAGAAAGACAAAAACATGGATACTCAAGCCGAAAAGCTCGCACAAGAATGAGATGTGCATGCCTGTTTCAGTTGTCATGAGGGAAGTTGTAAAATGCGCAGGCAAGGCAAAGGAGGCAAAGCTTATACTCAGGCAGGGCAGCGTGCTTGTCAACAAGAAAGCAAGGAAAGACCCGAATTCAGGAGTAGGGCTGATGGATGTTATGGAGATTCCAGACCTGAAACAGCATTTCAGGATGCTGATGAACAAGCAGGGCAAGCTTGTGCTTCATCCAATTGACGAGAAAGAATCATCAATAAGGCTGTGCAAGATAAATGGAAAGAAAATACTTAAAGCAGGGAAAATGCAGCTTGTTTTTTCAGACGGCAGCACAATGCTTTCTGACAACAAGGAATACAAGGCAGGGGACACGCTTGTTATCTCAATGCCCGGCAATAAGGTCAAGGAGCACCTGAAGTTTGAGAAGGGAGCTTTGGTTTATATTACATCGGGAAAGCAGTCGTCACTGCACGGAAAGCTGGAAGAAGTAAGGCTTTTCAAGGGCGCGCAGCCTGACAACATAGTGCTTTCAGACAAAGGAAAAAAATATGAGACAAGGAAGGAATACGCAATGGTCATAGGCAAGGACAAGCCTGTGATATCTTTGGTTGAATAAAATGAACCCAATGAAAGAAATCAGGATAGAGAAGGTTACGCTTAACATAGGAGTTGGCAAGCCAGGGCCTGAGCTTGAGAAAGCCCTGAAATTGCTCAAGCAGATTTCAGGAAAAAAGCCTGTTGAGACAAAAACCGTCAAGAGAATACCAACATGGGGACTTAGGCCCGGGCTTTCAATTGGCGCAAAAGTCACAATAAGGGGCAAGGAAGCTGAAGAGGTTTTGAAAAGGCTTTTGAATGCCATTGACTACAGGATGCACAGCTACAAGATTGGAAAAGACGGCAACTTTGCATTCGGTGTAAAGGAATATATTGACATTCCAGGCATGAAGTATGACATGGAGATAGGAATGATAGGGCTTGAGGCAGCTGTCACATTGAAAAGGGCAGGGTTTGGCATAAGAAGGAGAAAGGTAATGCCGAGGAAGCTGCCGGACAGGCACAGGATTCACAAGGAAGAGACAAAATTATTTTTAAGGGAAAAGTATAATGTAAAATTTGACGAGGAGAAATAAAATATGACAGCAGGAAGCCACCTAAAAATGCTTAACCAGCTTGCCAACAAGCCGGCAAAGCTGAAGAAGTATGAAAAATTCAATGTCCCGAAAAAAAGGACAACAGGGATTAACCTGAGAAAATGCAGGCTCTGCGGAAGAGTCACAGGGCACATGCGCTCATACGGGCTGCACCTGTGCAGGCAGTGCTTCAGGGACAAGGCAAAAGACCTTGGGTTCAAGAAATACAGGTAGGTAAAAAAAATGGCAATGAACGACACACTCGCAGCGGCAATGTCAAATATTGTGAACGCTGAAAAAATAGGCAAGGATTTCTGCTTTGCAAGGCCGGTATCCAAGATGCTCAGCACAATATTGGGCATAATGCAGGATAGGAAATACATAGGAAACTTTGAAGTTGTTGACAAGGGCAGGGGCGGAGTGATGAAAATCAATCTTATCGGCGCAGTAAACAAGTGCGGCGTTGTCAAGCCAAGGTTCTCTGTGACAAAGGCAGAGTTTGAAAAGTTTGAGAAAAGGTATCTGCCTGCAAAAGGGTTTGGATTCATAGTTATATCAACATCAAAAGGCCTGATGACCCTTGACGAAGCAAGGGAAAAAGGGCTCGGAGGAAGGCTGATTGCCTTTGTATACTAATGGGAGTTGAAGAAAGACGCCTGATAAAGGAAGTAGCGCTGCCTGAAGGCGTTTCAGCAGAGGTGAAAGCCAAGGAATTCAGCGTAAAAGGGCCTAAGGGCGAGATAACAAGAAAGCTCTTTGACCCTACTGTTAAGATGGAAGTTGTTGAAGGGAAAGTCAGGCTCAGCCCCCTGAAGCTTACAAAAAGGCAGAAAGCATTAATCAACACTTATGTTGCGCATATCAAAAACATGATTAAGGGAGTGCAGAAGCCTTTTGTCTACAAGATGAAGGTGTGCTCAAGCCACTTCCCGATTTCAGTTGCTGTTGAAGGCAGCACTATTGTCATAAAAAACTTTTTCGGCGAGAAAGTGCCCAGAAAGGCAAAGATTGTTCCCGGAGTAAAGGTTGAGCTGAAGGGAGATGTTGTAACACTGACTGGAAATGATATTGAGGCTGTTGGCCAGACATGCACAAACATTGAGCTTGCCGCAAGAATCACAAACAGGGACAGGAGAGTATTCCAGGATGGAGTTTGGCTGTTTGAGCGGGGGTCAGAAGAATGAGCGACAAAATGATGCTTAAGAAGGCTATTGCAAAAAGAAGGCCTGCGTTTGTCAGGCAGGAAGGGCACAGCAAGGTAAAGCTCGGCCTGAAATGGAGAAAGCCAAAAGGATATCATTCAAAGATAAGGAGAAAGTTCAAGGGAAGAAGGAAAATGCCTTCATCTGGCTATAGGTCGCCTAAAGCGCTTCGCGGGCTTACAATGAAAGGGCTGAACCCTGTGCTTGTAAGGAACCTTGCTGACGCAGCAGGGCTTGTTGCCAAGAGAGACACTGCAATCATTGCAAAAGTCGGCAAAAAGCTTAAGGTTGAAATGCTGAAAGTTTTGACAGGCGCAAAGGTTGATATATTGAATATTTTGAACCCTGAAAAGTTCATTGCTGATGTTGAAGAGCAGATAAAAAAGAAAAAGGAAGAGCATAAAGCAAAGGAAGAGAAAAAGAAAAAGTCAAAGGCAGAAAGCCTTAAGAAGGCAGAGGAAAAGAAAAAAGAGAAACAGGAAGACAAAACAGAGGAAGAAATAAAGAAGGAGCAGGCAGAAGAGCAGAGAAAAGTGCTTGAGAAGCCGAAATAAAACATGAACCTTTCAAACAAGAAAAGAATTGCATCAAGGCTGCTTAAGGTAGGAACCACAAGAGTATGGTTTGACCCTGACAGGCTGCAGGAAATAAAGGAAGCAATCACAAAAGATGATTTAAGAAAGCTGATAAAGGACCTTGCAATACAGGCAAAGCAGTCTTTTGGAATATCAAAGTTCAGGGCAAGGAAGCTTGCTGCGCAGAAAAGAAAAGGAAGAAAGACAGGGCTTGGCTCAAGAAAAGGCACTAAACATGCGCGCCTGCCAAAGAAAAAGGCATGGATGGCAAAGGTAAGGTCACAAAGGGATTTCCTGAGCGAATTGAAGGAGAAAGGGCTTGTGGAATCTGCTGCTTACAGGAAAGCTTATTTAATGTCAAAAGGCGGCTTCTTCAGGAGCATAAGGCACATAAAGACGTACCTTGGGGAGCACGAGATGTTTGTAAAGAAGGCAGGTAAGAAAAGATGAAAAAAAGAAAAAGGTTTATTCCTTACAAAAGAAAGCTTAAGGGAAAGACTGATTACAAAAAAAGGCTTGGTTTGGTTAAGTCAGGCATGCCAAGGCTTGTAATAAGAAAAACCCTTAACAATATCATAGCGCAGGTTGTTAATTATGAGACAAAAGGCGACAGGGTGATTGTCTCAGCGCACAGCAGGGAATTGCTTAAGCTTGGCTGGAAAGGAAGGAGAAGGAACCTGCCTGCGGCATACCTCACAGGAATGCTTTGCGGGTTGAAGGCAAAAGAAAAGAAAATTGAAAATGCAATACTTGACATGGGGCTTTACACTTCAGTAAAAGGCAATGTTATTTATGCTGCATTGAAAGGCGCTGTTGACGCAGGATTAAACGTTCCGCACGATGACTCAGTTATGCCGCCTGAAGACAGGCTGAAGGGAAAGCATATAAAGGGAAAGGATATTGAACCAGAGTTTGAGGCTGTTAAGAAAAAGATATTGGCAGGTAAAAAATGATGAAGAAAAGAAGAAACAAGAGAGATGCTGAGTCAACAGGAATCTCCAGAGATAAGGGATTTGACATAAGCGCGTGGACCCCAAAGACAGAGATTGGCAGGAAAGTAAAGTCAGGGGAAATAACAGATATTGACACAATTCTGGATTCAGGCCGAAGAATACTAGAGCCTGAGATTGTTGACGCTTTATTGAAGGATTTGAAGGTTGAGCTGCTTGAGATAGGGCAGTCAAAAGGCAAGTTCGGCGGCGGAAAAAGAACCATATGGAAAACCACGCAGAAAAAGACATGCGAGGGAAACAAGCCTTCATTCACAGCAATGGCTGTTGCAGGCAACAAGGACGGATATGTTGGAATTGGAATTGGAAAGGCAAAGGAAACAATGCCTGCAAGGGAAAAGGCAACAAGGAAGGCAAAGCTTAATTTAATCAAGATCAAGAGAGGCTGCGGAGCATGGGCATGCAACTGCAGGGAACCTCATTCATTGCCGTTTACAGTTGACGGCAAGACAAGCTCATCGCAGATGAAAATCATGCCTGCTCCAAAGGGAACAGGGCTGTGCATTGCGTCTGAATGCAGAAAGGTTCTTAATCTTGCAGGAGTGAAGGATGTTTATTCAAAGACAAAAGGCCAGACTGTGTCAAGGATGAATTTATTGTCTGCATGCTTTGAAGCATTGAAAATGCTTGGAAAGACAAAAGTAAGGCCTGATTATGAGCAGGTTGCAGGGATTTGCGCAGGCAGAAAAACCAAAGAGGCAACGCAATGAATACTAAGATAGCTATTGTCAGGGTGCACGGGCCTTCAAAGCTTAAGCATGATGTTGTTAAAACATTTGATTTGCTGAGACTTTACAGGAAGCATACCTGCATTGTTGTGCCGAATAATGTTTCATACATGGGAATGCTTGTAAAAATAAAGGATTTTGCAACCTGGGGCGAGATTTCGCTTGAGGTTTTCAGGAAGATGCTTGAGAAGCGCGGTAAATTGCCAGGCCATAAAAAGCTTACAGAGGAATATCTTAAAGAGAAAACAGGGCTTGGGTTTGATGAGTTTGCCAAGCAGTTCTTTGAAGGAAAAAAGGAATTGAAAGATGTTCCCGGATTAAAGCCGTTTTTCAAATTATGCCCGCCTGTGAAGGGTTTTGAAAGAAAAGGCATTAAAATGCCTTTCAGCCTTGGCGGAGCTTTGGGATACAGAAAAGACCAGATTAATGATTTATTGGAGAAGATGTTATGACAGTCAATAAGCAGAAAAAGTGCGTAAGGTATAGGGGCAGTAAAACCCACGGCTGCGGCTCAATGAAGAAAAGAAGGGGCGCTGGCAATAGAGGCGGCAAGGGAATGGCTGGAACCGGAAAAAGAGCGCAGTCAAAAAAGCCTTCAATAATAAACATGTTTGGAAACACTTATCTTGGAAAGCACGGCTTCAAAAGGCCGACAACTGTTCGCTATAAATCTGTTAATATTGCTTTTTTAGAGGAGAAGTTTGATTCTTTATTAGCTAAAGGCAAGATTAAAAGCTTGAATGGAATGTATTCAATTGATTTAGCTTCTGTCGGCGCTGGCAAGCTTTTAGGCACTGGTGTCCCAACACGCAAATACAGGATAAAGGCTGATTCTGTTTCTTCATCTGCTGCTGAAAAGATTAAAGCAGCCGGCGGGGAAATTGTTGGAGAGAAAGTTAGTAAAGAAGCTGTTGAGGAGAAGTAAATGGAAGTAGATGAAGCTGTTTTGAAATTTAATGAATATAGAAAATTTGTGAATGCTTACCTAGATGATTGCCTATCATCTGGTGAATCTCTTTTTACTGGTTGTAATGCAAGATCAACATTACACCGCGCCTGTCTTGATGTGCTTATTGCCCTTGATGGTGATGAGAGTCTGTTTAAGCAATGCTTTGAAAAAACTAAAAAACAATTCCCATGCAATTGGGCAACACATAATTTTGATGAGAATAATGCTCATTTGGCTGCACATTATATCACGGCGCTTGCATCGTTAGTTACAAAGTAAACTCTTCTTATAAAAACAATTTATTAATCTAAATCAAGGCGGAGCCCGGCCTTTCTTTTCGTTCAAATCTTTCCTCTCAGAAAGCTTTAAATATACTCCTACTCTTCTTTCCTTGAATACTTAAGGTGAATATAATTGAACTTAAACAACATATTAATGAACCTGCCTGAAGTGAAAGGCCCATTACAGAGGCATCTTCCATTTAAGGAAAAATTAAAATGGACAGGAATTACTTTAGTATTATTCTTCCTGTTAGGATTAGTCCCATTATATGGATTGGGGATTAATGCCTTGCAGCAGTTTGAGCAGTTATCGATTATATTAGGAGCAAGCTTTGGCTCATTAGCCACTTTAGGGATAGGCCCATTAGTCACTGCTTCCATTGTATTGCAGCTATTGAACGGCTCAGGCATTATGAAGTTTGATTTAACATCAGCTGACGGCAAGAGAAGGTTTCAGGGCATTCAGAAATTGTTAGGGGTGTTTTTCATATTTTTTGAAGGAGCTATATATGTATTTTTAGGCGGGTTACTGCCGTCACAGGCGCTGCCTCCTGACACATACAGGATAATGGAGATTATACTTGTCGGGCAGATTGCAATCGGCGGCCTTATGATACTCTTCATGGATGAGGTGATAAACAAGTGGGGGTTTGGCTCAGGAATCAGCCTGTTTATAGCAGCAGGTGTTTCGCAGGAAATCATAATAAGGGCGTTCAGCCCATTGACAACATCAGGCATATTTGCATTCGGCAGCTCGCAGCCTCCAATCGGTAAAGTGTGGGTATTTTTCATATCATTATTAGGAAGGAATCCAATGGGCGCTGCCCTGGCATTGTCAGCAATACTTGCAACAGTAATAGTGTTTGCGCTTTCTGTCTATGGCCAGGCAATGAAGGTTGAGATTCCATTGTCCTTTGGCAGGGTTAGAGGGCATGGAATAAGATGGCCGCTGAATTTCATATACACTTCAAATATTCCAGTCATACTGGTTGCTGCATTAATGGCAAACCTTCAGTTGTGGGCCCGCCTGCTTCAAAACTGGGGGCATCCTATATTAGGCACTTTTACAGGCAATTCTCCTGCAACAGGATTAGTCGCATGGATACAGCCGCCAAACCTTGTTGAAGGATTAATAACAGGAAGCTTTGCTGCAAGTGATTTGGCGCATGCATTGGTGTTCATGCTTTTCATGATTGTGGGCTCAATAGTGTTTTCAATATTCTGGGTGCAGACATCTAACATGGATGCAAAGGCGCAGGCAAAGCAGATACTTTCTTCCGGCCTGCAGATTCCCGGCTTCAGAAGGGATGAGAGGATTCTTGAGCATGTTTTAAGGAGATACATATTTCCATTGACAATAATGGGCGGAGCATTGGTTGGATTTTTGGCTGCTTCTGCTGACTTAATGGGAGCATTGTCAAGAGGAACTGGCATTTTGCTTGCAGTCATGATTATTTACAGATTGTATGAGGACATTGCAAAGCAGCACATGATGGACATGCATCCTGCATTGAGAAAGATGATGGGCAAGGAGTGATTATTCCTGCAGCATTAACGCAATCTTTGCAACAAGCTTCCTTGCATTCTCAAATATCTCTTCCAGCCTTCTTTCTGTATATGTTTTTATGGCTGCGTACCTTGCTGTCCTGCTTTCTATCTTTGCATCTTCAAAATACTTTACATATTCATCTTCAAATATCTTGTATGCCTGATTAAGCATCTCAAGCTCTTCCTTTTTTAACTGGCTTGGCACTAGAAGATGCCCTAACGCAACCTGCGCCGCATCATGGTCCTTTACTTCATACCCTTTTGAAAGGATTGCCGCCTTTGCAGCGTAAAGCATTGAGTAATAGGATATAGTTATTGCCCAATAATTCCAATAAATCTTTTTAGGCATGTCTTTTGCAGGATTTATTTCCTTGTGAAACTTTGCAATGAGAAGGCTATTTTTGGCTTTTTGAAGAAATAATCTTACCTTGAATCTGTCTGTTGAATCAACAATTCTTCCGTCTTCAAAAAATTCCTTAAACCATTCCCTATACGCCTTTTTGTCGAACCCCATTCAATACCATCCCCCAAAACCTTTCTGGGTTTGCAAGCACTATATTGCTTTTTAATGCCTGCTTCCCAACATTTTCTTCATTTGCCTTTAACATTTCAGCAAATTCCTGCTCGCTCACATAAATCGGATTTATTTGCTTCCTAAACAAGAGCTCATGCTTGGAAAAGGAAACATCCCTGTTTCCTTTCTTGTTTATCACCATTATGTCAATATCGCTTCTTTTTGTGGGCTTGCCTTTTGCATAGCTTCCAAACAAGAGTATTATGCTGCCTGTTTCAAGCTCCCTGCTTATTTCCTTTATTACAGGGTTCTTTTCAAGGAATTCCTTTGCCTCTTCATGCGAAGATACTGCAAGGTAAGATACAGCAGCGGGATTTGCTGCATTAAGCCTTATTATCTTGGCTTTTCCAATGGCTTCTGTTATTACCATGTCTTTCATTGTATTTATTGCCCTGTGAAAGCTTGTATATGGGATGAAAAGCAGATTGCTCAGCATGTGCATTGTAATTGCTTCTCCCATGTTCTTTCCCAGATAGTTTATTATTTTCAGTTTGTTATCCATATATGGTTAATATTAACCATTTTTGGTATATAAGCTTTATGGATACTAGCAGTCCATATCCTCTCTTAATAAAGCTTTCTGAAAAATTTCACTTGTTTTTCCATCAGTTCAGGAAATTCCAATAGTCCTGCTGAAAAAACATTAATCAGCTTAAAAATTACCAGCAGTATTTCCAACGTTTCCGGAAGCGGCTTTTATTCCCCGAGGAAGAATCTGTATTTAGCTGCTTTACAAGAGCCTTTCCTTCCTTTGGCTGGCCACCGAAACCTATAAAAGCAGGCATATGTTCAATATATTGGACAGGTGTTCATAAAAATGGACAATATGCTTAAATATTTCATGGGTAACACTTCAAAAGAATTCCATATACGGGAGCTTGCCAGGCTTGCTAAAAAATCTCCAACAACCATTGCAAAAGAGCTTTTAGCGCTGAAAAAGCAGGGGCTTTTGGAGTCAAGCAGGAAATATAACCGCATGTTCTATAAGGCTGATATTAACAATCCTGCATTTCGCGATATGAAGATAGCATATAATATAAAAAATATAAGGAAATCAGGATTAATAGAATTTCTAAGTAAAGATAATCCTGAAGCAATTATCCTTTTCGGTTCTGCAAGAAAAGGAGATAATAGTGAAAGAAGTGATATAGATATTGCGCTTGTAGAGCCTCAAAAAGAAGAGCATAACTTAGAACCTTATGAAAAGAAGCTCGGCCATGAAATCCAAATTATCTGTATTACCCGCAAAGATATAAGCAATATGGCAGTCAATAACAAAGAAATACTAAACAATATAGCCAACGGCATTGTTTTAGAGGGTTTTTTTGAGCTCTTCAGATAGCATATTCCTGAATATTGCAATAAGCTCTTTCATGTCTTCTTCATTCTGCCTTGCTTTTTCAATAGAAACAGTATTACCAAAATATTCAATGCCATTTCTTATGCGCCTGAACCTGTCAAACTTTTCAGCTATTTTCATTCTGCCTTCATCCCTTAGAAATGCAGTAAACCCCTCATGGCTGTATATTTTTAAGCCCTTCAGCACTGCAACAGCTTCAATCAGGCTTCTTAATATGTCATAATAGTTGGCTGTTATTTTTCTTGCTGAATCAGGCGTTATTTGAAGATTGCTGATAAATCTTAAGTCTGAATCAGCAGTGTCTGCGAGAGATCTTGCAAGGGCTGTATCTTTAATAGCTTCCCTTACGCTTCCTGTTTCAATGAATTTTTTTAAGTGTTTGTAAGGCATGGTGGTGGTTAAATTGCTTCTCTTTATATGCCTTTCTGAAAAATTCCACTTGTTTTTCCGTTGAATCCGAAAATCCCAATAGTCCTGCTGAAAAAAACATTAATCATTTTAAAAAGTGACTGCCTTATTTTCAACATCACCGGAAGCGGCTTTCTTTTCCCGAGGGAAAACCCGCACTGCCATAACCGAGATTCACTGCGTTCTCAAGCTTCCTTCATATTGTTCGGAAGCTTTTTAAAGCATTGAGCAGTCTATAATCACATGTTCGAGGGATTTTACGGCTCATTGGATGCAATTTCAGGCCCATTGTTTAAGATGCCTGAGCCTTTTCCTATTTTGTTAATCAGCTTTTTGCTTACGCTGCTTACAACATTGATTTACAAGTACGCAACTGACCAGGAGCTTATGAAGACTATCAAGGAAGACATAAAGGCATTGCAGGCTGAGATGAAAGGTTTGAAAGACAAGCCTGAAAAGCTAATGTCAAAGCAGAAAGAGGCAATGCAGAAAAACATGAAGATGATGATGCAGAGCTTCAAGCCAATGCTGATTACATTCATTCCAATAGTGTTTATCTTCGGATGGCTGAGAGGGCATTACACAGCCTTGGGAGATCCCAAGCTTTTCTTCGGGCTTTCATGGATTTGGACCTATATCATATTCTCTATTGTTTTGAGCATTGGATTAAGAAAATTATTAAAGGTTCATTAAAGGACTGCCTCCGGCATAAAAACTTTTCAATCTTTAGAATTTTTGCGGACACATTTCAAGAAGCTTTCAGCGTCTTCAATAAGCTCTTCTGTTATTGAATGGAAAACTATTTCATCATCCACGCTGCCGTACTGGTGCGCTATGATATTTCTCATGCCTTTTGCATTTCTTAGCCTTTCTGCAAGTTCTTCTTCAATTATTTTCTCTTTTGCAAGAACATCAAATGCTGCCTTGTCATCTTCAGGCTGCTTCAGCCCTTTATCTTTGATTACAAGGAATGCCAGGTCGACTATTGCCTCTGTTATCTTCTCAAAATACCTTTCGCATGCGGCTTTTGTTCTGGCATCATGCATATAGCTGTCAAAATCATCAGGCATAAATTCTTCCAGCTCTGCAAGGTATGCCTCAATCTCTTCTATCTTCTCTTTTATCCTTCCCATAGAGTATCCTGCCTTTTTCATCAATCTCTTTTTTTATGTTTTCAGGCAATACATTGAAAACCTGCAGGTCTACTCTTTTATTAACTTTTCCAAGGATTCTTTTCCTGAACATTGTCGCTTCTGTTTTATTTGTGTTATCAAAATCCACTGCAATGTCTATGTCTGAGCGCAGCGTAAGCCTGTTTTCCACAGCAGAGCCGAAAAGAATTATTCTTTTTATTTTGCTGAAAAGCATGTCATTCATTATGGCCTCTTTTGCCTCTTCAATGCTTTTTTTTATTTCAGAGCCTTTCTTCAGCCTGAATTCGCTTTCAAAGCCAGCTGCCTTTTCTATGAATTCCAGCTTTTTCCTGATGTCCCTGGAAAGCCGGTTCTTTTCAGACTGCGTCAGATTTACTCCCAGCATTTGCTTTTCAATTATCTTAATCTCCTTCTTACCAAATATCTTCCTTGCTTCTTTGCTTTCAGTGATTAATTTGAATAAACTCATTATAACCTCTATATCGGTTATAATAACTATAATAATGGTTATATTTAAAGGTTACGGAGCTGTGCCAAGCGAATGAATTATCAGAATTCACGCCGGAGGCTGCTCCTTTTCCCCGACGACAGTAACCTTTCTCACTGCGTTCGAAACCTCATGTCTTCGACGGCACTGTCTGAAAAGTGAGTGATAGACCTTATAAGGGGAAAACACCCTATTTTAATTGCTAAAACGAGGTGTTTTCCAATGACAGAAATACATACAACCTTTTTTAACTTTTCGGAAGTCACACTCCTAAGTGAGATA
>JAHJRD010000013.1 GCA_018830945.1 Nanobdellota archaeon
AGCAGGGATTATTACAAGGCAGGGTTCTTCAGGAGAAAGAAAGAGCTTTTGCACATTTTCAGGAATGACCACCCAGAGCACAGGGAAGCAAAGCAGCTTCTTTACAGGCCTTTAAGGGAGATTGACACAAGAGAAAGGCAGATTGAAAAAAAGCTTGCTGAGATTGAGCAGGTTGAGATGAAGCTGAAAGAGAGGGAAGAAAATCTAAAAGAGCAGATAAGGGAGCTAAAAGCTGCGCAGAAAGAGGCTAAGAAAGAAGAGCCTGCTTTTGCAGAAGAAAGCGAGCTTGAAGAAGAGGAGACAGAAGAAAAGCCAAAGAAGAGGGGCGGCAGTCAAAACTCCGTTTTGGGCCTCTCTTCGCAAGATAGTAAAAAAGGCTCGAGAGGCAAAAAATGATAATAGAGCAGTCAGTGCCTGTTGCAATCATTATTGAGATGATTTCCATCGGGCTTATAGTATTCGCCTTAAGGCACCTTGCAATAGGAAGGCATTATGAAAGCGACAATGACAAGAAGATAATCACATGGTTCATGGCAGGGCTTATGCTGCTTGCAGTCGGCTCAGTGGCTAACCTTGTTGGCATGTTCAACCTGCATTCATATTTCCTTAACAACATTCCTTTCCAGGTCTTTGGTGTGCTTGCGCCAATATTATTCTTGATAGCTGTTATAAAGCTGAGAAAAAGCTGACTACAAAACAGGAAGCCCATAGCCCTGCTTCACAAGATATACCATTACTGCAATAAACACTACATAAATAAGAAGAAACACAAAACCATGAACCATTCTTACAACCCAGTTTGTCCTGATAAAAGCAAGGAACAGGATAACAAGCAAAAGCATTACAGGCATGAAATAATAAAGCATGATTCCTGATATTGGCAATGGGATGATAACAGCAGACACACCGATTACAAGCAGGATGTTTGCTATGTTGCTGCCAAGGATATTGCCGACAAGCAAGTCTCCCTTGCCTTTTTTCACAGCCACTATTGAAACAACAAGCTCAGGCAGTGACGTGCCTAATGCAATAAGTGTAATGCCAATGATTGAATCAGGTATTCTCATGGCGAGAGCAATATTATGCGCTGACGGCACAAGGTATTTTGATGAAAAGTACAATGCAAAGCACGCAACAACAATAACAGCCAAATGCTTTAATATGAAAAGAGCCGTGTATGTTTCAGGAGAGATTCCATCTGCTTCTGCATTCTTCTTAACCCCATTTTTATGGTTATTATAGGATGTCTTCAACTCCTTCAAACCTTCGCCAAACCTTGCAGTCAGTAAATCCTTAAAAAAGCCGCGCAGGGCACCATGGAATACCTCTGTTTCCACAAGATAAACAAGATATAACAAAAAAAGAACAAGAAATATAATTCCTTCCAACATCCCAACCATGCCATTAAATCCCATCAGCAAAAATGCAATTGTTATTCCAAGCAGAAAAAGCCCTTCCCTGCTGAACATTCTTTTTTGTATTGCCAATGGCGCGATGACAGCGGCTATTGCCAATACCAGCGCGATGTTTGCTATATTGCTCCCTACAATATTCCCGAGGATAAGCCCTGGGCTATTATAAGTGGCAGCTGCTATCGCGCTTACAAGCTCTGGAAGAGACGTGCCAAACGCTATTATCGTAACGCCGATAAAGAATTCAGAAATACCAATTGCTTTTGCAAGCTTTGCAGCTGACTCAATCAGGTAATCACTTGCCTTCAACAAGACAGCCAAAGCAGCAATAACAATAATTATGTCATAAAGCATTTGATAAAAGAAGGGTTATTGCTATTTTAATGTTTTGGCAACTGTTTTTTCTCAGGCAAAGCGGCTTTTGGCATTGTAATTTCAAGAATGCCATTGCTAAAATGTGATTCAGCCAATTCAGGCTTCACAGGCATTGGCAAGGGCAGCCTCCTGTAAAAGCCCTTATAGCTTCTCTCCTGTTTTAAAAAGTCTTTCTTTTCCTCTGTTGTTTCTTCATTCTTTTCAGCTTTTACTTCAATAAAATTACTGCCAATATTCAAAACAACATCCTTCTTGTCTATGCCAGGCATTTCAAGCTTTGCAACAACTGCGTTCTTTTTCACAACAATCTCTCCCAAAGGCTGCTTAAAGCCGGAAAGCTGCTTGCCCATTGTCGGCAGTGCAAGCAATTTTGGCTTGTCAAAAAACTCATGGAATGCATTATCCATCTCTTTCCTTATTTTTTTCATATGCTTGAAGATATCTTCCATGAAATTCACTTCCTGAACTGCCTTTTTAGCTCATGCTGCATAAGCGTGGTTAAAGCGTCAAAGCACCTGTGCACCACTCTCGCAAGCTCCCAATCCTCATGCCGCACGTCAAACCATGCTTTTTTCGTGCCTGCTGCGTTTAATTTCAAAATAATCCTGTAATTGTGGCGCCCGCCTGTCTTGCTTGTCTTTTTTATGCTGATAACAAGCTGGGCTTCTTTTAGCTTTGCTTTTTTCTTTAATGTAGCATACCCTTTCTCAACAAGCGATGTCAGTTCTGATTTTTCAAAATCATCCATGTCTTTAATGCCAATATATCTTATTTCAGGCTCTTCCATTGTTCACACCTCTTATAACAATGAATATATTACATCAAAAGCAGTATAAAAGAATTTCGATAGAGGATTATATATATTCCACTTCACAATGTTGCAAAAGTATACGCAATCCCTCCAACAAACATTATAACTAAAAGCGCATTAACCCACCAGCGGCTTTTTATTGAGTATTCCGGCTTTCCCTGCAGCCTTGCTTTTCTGTGCATAAAGACAATCAGGGTGCCTTCAACGCCCCCTGCTACAGCCCCTGTGACAGCCAGTATTTTTGTAAAACCAGCAACGCCTGCAAATGCTATTAATAGCGGCACAAAGCATGTCAATGCAAATGCAATATGCCTGTTCATCCTGTAATCAAACTGGTAAACCCATTTCAAGGCTAATCCTGCAACAAGAAACGCAGTTGCCATTGAGACAATCGCGAACAAATCCCCAAGAACCATCATTGGCCTGCCAAGCGCATCTGCCAGCCCTGTAGTTGCAATCTCTGTAGCCCCGCTGCCAAGCACGCCGACAACAACTGCTGCAAAAAGAAGATAAAACACAATAGGGATTATTGAGCCGATAAGGATTGCTTTTTTCAAAAGCTTTTTATTGGCTTTCAGCTCTTCTTTCAGCTCAGGTATGGCAACAGCGCCTAAAAACGCAAAAAATACAACGCCGTAAGGGAATAGGAAGTAGCTTGTGTTAATTGTTGTCAGATTGCTGAAATCAATCTTGAGAAATGCAAATACAATCACAACCCCAATAACAATAAACCTGAAAATGTTAAGATAGATTTCAGCGCCTTCAATAATATTAAGCCCGCGGAATATGAAGAAAGCCATTACAACAAAAAACAAGAGCATTGCAATGTTCGGGCTAATGCCAAACACCTGCGACAATGAAATCCCTTCCCCAATGAGATATGCTGCCAATGCGCCGTAAATGCTTACCATCAATGCCAGAAGCATTGCCTTTTTTCCCCACTTGCCAAGGTATTTCTCAGCATATGTCGTGAACTGGTGTTTTCCAGGCGTCCTTAAAGCAATCTCGCCAACATAAAGGTTTATTATTGTGATGGCAATGCCTATAACAATAATGTGGATTGCTCCGATAAGAAACCCGGATTTTGCAACAACATACGGGATGCCGATAACGCCTGCTCCGATAATTAAGCCGATAAGGGTTGCAACTGCTCCAAGAAGGTGTTTGCCCATTCTACCTCCTTATGCCAAAGGAGTAAACCACAGGAATTCCCCCTATTTCTTCTTCTGTAAAACTAAGCAAGTATAGAATTGTGTCATTATTTGCATTTATCTGCATGATATAATCCCCTTCCTTTGCCATCCTTGCAAGCTCTGCCAATGAAATTACGCTTGTATCTTTTTGCTTTGTATATAGCTTGACAGCCTCATCATAAATTTCTTTCATGTCAACATCAATTGTTGTGTGGCTGAAAGCGCTTCCAACCTTGACATCATCGCCTTTTATCCTTACTTCAATATCATCACCGCATTCAGGCGCATTCTCTTTCAAGTACTGCAATATGCCTTTCTTCACATCTTCCATTGAAGGCACATTTTCAACATCCTTGTCTTTATAGAAAGGCACTGAATAAGAATGATAGCCAACAAAGCTGGCAGGCGACAAATATCCGCCGTTAGCGCAAACTGTTAATACAGCGTCCCTTGCAGGCCCTCTCAAACAATTTGCCTTGTCAGTAAGGTGGCTTGCATAATACGCAACAAGCAATGAGAAAAATATAATAAGCATTACAATACATACTGCGATCTTGATTACAAGGAGCTTCTTTAATTCATCCTTCGGCCTGTAAAACCTTTTTCGCATTCTTAATCCTTTTTCTTTGTTCTAACCAACCCTATGATGATTGCAATAAGAATCACAACAAGCAAAACTATGAGCCAAAGGCTTGAGACTGGCTTTTCTCCTGCGCCTTCTACCAGCTCGCCTGAAACAGTTTCTTCAGCCGCAGCCTGTTCTGCTTCCATAGCTTCTGCTTCCCCTGTTTTGCAGTCAGAAGGGCAAAGCTCTTCATTCTCGCCAATATCTATGTTGCATACTGCATTTTCATTGCAGGTTGTGTAGCCAGACAGGTCAACAGTCAATACAAGCTTGTCTTCCTTGTCATAAATCTTTGCTTCCTGAACATTTCTGTAATAAGGGAATATGATTAAAACAGGCTTTTCAGTCAAGATTGTGGGATTGTCATAAAACCAGAATTCAACAGAAAAATTAAAGCTGTAAATCTCTTCTCCCTTGACGCTTAAAACCTTTGCATTAAATCCGTCTTCAGGCTGCAATTTATGGTCTGGATAGCCTTCAACAAGCTCAGGTTGCGAATCCAAAGTCACTTCGCCTGTGTCTTTTACTGTAAATTCAACAGCCACGCCGATTACATCGCTTTTAAGATCTTCTGCAGCAATAGCTAAAGAGCTTAAAATCAAAATGCTTAATGTAAATATTGTCCATTGTTTCATGATACCACCTCAATTTTTCTATTATTCTATTGCGTTTACATGTTTATAAATATTAGCTGTATTGCCTTAATTTAGCCTTCAGCACTTCTTCTGAAACTTTATTATATTTTAAGGGCTCTGTCTGAGCAACATCCATATATCTGAATTCTGTATCTCGCATGATGGAATTATAAGAGGGGCGGACGTAATTAGTGCATTGGCTTCCGCAGTAAGCACCGCAGCCTAGCCAAGGATTATTATTATTTTCACGCAATATGCCCCTTGCAGTGCTGCCGCCAACAAGCGCAGCCCACTCGGTTTGCGCTGAATCTTTTGCAACACAATTAGAGCCCTGATTAAACCTGCCACTTGAAACAGTATATTCATCCGCAAGCCTGCCAAGAGCATGCCCAAACTCGTGAAGCACTACAAACCCAAGGCCTTTACGTTCCATATCCACTTTTGAAACAAAAACTTCCGAGGTTCCGGCCCCATTGACTGAACCAACGCTCTGCTGTGTTAGTATGATGGAATAATCAGCATTTGCGCAGGCAGTTCTCGGGCTGCGTGAAGCTTCTCTTGTATTAAGTAGATTGCCCCTCAATATTGGAATCCGCTCTGTCCCTAAAACCCAAAAATTGATTTTTCTTGAGTTTGATTTAAAAGGCTCAACAGAAAGCATGCCATGAAAACTCTGCTGTTCCTCTACCCCCGCAACAAGCCGGGCATATTTTTGCATTAATTCGGTTCCTGAAAGTCCTGAAGAGAATTCTGGAAGAAGATTTGCAGCAATGTCTATATCCTCAATAGTTACCACTATATCCAGCTTCCCGCTTCCGCCTGAATTTGCGCCTGAAACAGGCAGGCATTCGCTTTTTGCAACGCAAAGCCCCTCAATGCATTTCTGCCAGTCATTGCATTCTGAATCAACGCTGCATAAACTAACCCTTTCAGTTCTTGGAGATGGCCTTACTGACTGGCTCTCGCTGTACCAGATTGTGCCGCCTTCATTTAGGTCTGATTCCCGGTATATCCGGCACTCCCTTCTGTTTATATCACAAAATATCCTTTCATAGTTCTTTCCGTCCAAGGCAATCACATAAGCCCCAAAGCTTATTCCAAAATCAAAGAAGTTCCCCTCAGGAGGGTCAAGTATAATGTCTTCTGATGTGAATACAATCTGTTTGTTGTCAAGCCCGTATTTCTCAAGCGTTATTTTACAAGGCACCTGCCCATAGCATTCAAACTCAGATATCTCCAGCATATTTGCCCAAGATGCCAAGGTAAGATCCAAGACTAAGGGGTAAGTATTATCCTCTTTGTCAGTGAAAGCCCTTGGCTTAATATTCAGTTTCCCGCCTGCGATATCAACAAATGCGCAGCTTTTTACTGGAAAGAAGAATGCATTATCCCATTTCATTATATTGCCGGCAGCCATATGCGAGCAGGTGTCATATGCAGGTTTAGACGTAACAAAAACAAGATTCCCGCTTTTAAGGCTAATAACAGGCCTGCCTTCAAAATATATTGTTACTGCGCCTGTGTCCTGCGGGGAATTTTTTGCGAATACTGCAAAATTTGTATTCAGCTCAGGAGACAGACTTCCATCCTGCATAGTTACAAGATAATAAGACTCATACTTAGCCTGTTCTGGCAACTCCAAAAGCGGCTTATTCTGTAGCAGTAATTCCTCTCCTGTGCTTATACCTAATTTTCCAAACAACGCGTATTTTGAGGCTTTTGCAGTGATTGAAAGGTTTAATTCAGGGGAGATGTCAATTGAATAAAGCTCCTTTATTTTTGTCACATATGCTTCATTCCCCTCAAAATCAAAATCATCGCTATGCCTTACTGCGCTTATTTTGCTCCTGTGTGAGATAAATGCCTCTCCTTTGACATCAGCAAGCGACTTGCATAGCGCAGGATCAGAATTAATTATATTTTTTGCAGAGATGCTACAGCCTTCGTTGCAGATTATACCATATTCAAACTTCCTGTAGAGCGAGCCTTCTCCCATCTCTATCGTATAAGCAGGCAGTTCTGCAAGATTAATATAGAATAAAGGCGAGGAAATATTGCTTAAGTTGCTGTTCGGCGCTGCGTATTTGCCGCCTGTTATCTTAAGCCTTTTTTCGCCTTCAGGCACAATTGTTCCGCTAAGATAACCAAAGTCAAGCGCCCGCCTCCCTGAGCCGTACTTAACCAGAAGCAGCCCATCTTCCTGTGCCACAGGGGCAGAGCCAAAGATTGAGCTAAAATCAGCAGGATTGTAAATAGTCATGCCTTGAGAACCTTTTATGCATAAATATCCATCTGGAATTGTTTGGGAAGCACACTCATCCTGCGCAACCACAAATGGCGCCAAGGCAAATAAAACAGCAATGATTACAAACACTCTTTTAAGCATACAATAGAGAATATATATTGTCTTATAAAACTATTGCCGCATTATGCATACTCATCCAGTAAATCCTGCAGCCTCGCCTCTGAAACCTCATTGAATGTATCATGCCCTGGCAGCTTCTGATTGTTCATTAATGACATAAGGCTTGGCCTTATCTTGTCTTTGCCTTCATCTCCGCATACCCCTCCGCACCCTAATGCATTTTCAGGGAATGCCTTTGCCTCATTAATAAGCCTTTGCGCCTTTGCCCTGCTGTGCAAAAGCGCTGCCCATTCCTCCAATGCCCTGTCTTCCGGCAGGCAGTTTATAGCCCCAAACAGGCAATTGCCCCCAGGCACGAGATATTCGTCAGTCAGCCCTCCAAAAGCGTGCCCGAACTCGTGAACTAACAATTTTCCATTGCCGTCCCTTGACAGGGTCTGCGTTGACAGGAACATCGCCTTATCAGCAGGGTTTGCATAAGAAGAAAATGGCTGTGCTGAATAAACTATAGCTACATCAGCGTCAGGGCACTTCTTTTTCATTGCATTTACATAACGGATGCCCATAAGGGGGTTTGAGCCTATGTTCTGCTCCCTGCCTAAAAAAGTGACAGGCTCGCCCAGCATCTTCCAGAATGCAAACCTCTGCGCATTTCTGTCAAAGGGCTTTATGTTCAGCAGCCCTGGAAAAGAAGGGTTTGATATGCTGCTGGAAACAAAGGATTCAAATTGCGCATCTGAGAGCCTCTCGCCTATAAACAGGACATCAAGCTTATTCCTGTTCCATCGCCCTGAGCTTCCTCCTGCATCAATGCACTGCTTTTTGAGCATACACAAGCCCTCACTGCATTCGCAATTGCCGCCTGCACATGCCCCTCTTGTTTCGCAGTCATTGCCAGAAGAGCACCTTGTTAATTGCGGCGGCACAAACGGGCGGCTTCCGATAAACCTCACCTCATCGTCAAGCTTGCACACCTGCGTGCGGGCATCGCACTCGAGCTTCTGAAACCTGTTCTCTTTGAATACATAAGTAGTGAAGCTCAGCCCAAAATCAGCCCAGTTGCCAAGCCCGCCTTCCATGTACATCATACTTTTTGTGAAAACAAGCTGCCTGCTGCCAAGCCCGAGCCTCTGTACCGTAACCTGGCTTGAATCGTCAAAAGTATCAAACTTTCCAAGAAGCATATTGTATATTATGCCGCCCTGTGGAAGATTTAGTTTCAGCAGGAAAGGCACAGGTTCTGTTTCCCTAGGATTATGAATATCCTTTCCTGTATATGTCCTCGGCTTAAAGCGCATCTCATTGTTAAGGAGGTTGATATAGCCGCAGCTTCCCAGCTTGAATGAATACTGGGCTCCCTTTATGCTTTCAGGCCGCTCCATCGGCTGTTCCCCTTCGCACCAGTTGTATACCTGATCAGAAGATGTTATAACAAGAAAGCCTTTTGAGAGATGCAAAAGCTCATTTCCGTTAATGATTACCCCAATCCCATTACCAGGGGGGTTTGCAAAGACCCCATAATTTGCATTTAATCCAGGGCTTATCCTTGCATTTGATGCAGTAATAAAATCATAAGGGTCTGGAAAATTCCAATGCTCAAGCTTGATATTTTCATCTGAAGAATCAATCTGCAGATTTCCAAATACGCTTCCCTCAGCAGGGGATGCTGTAATTGTAAGGTTGAAGACATCCATAAGGCCTGATGCTGTATTAATTACTATATGGTTCAGGTTCTTTGCAGGCACTGAATTCTCAATTTCACCACCGCCTGCATATGTATCAAGGGATTCTTCCGCAACAAAAAACATTCCGCTTCCCCGCAAATCAACATAAGAGCCCTTATCCTCTCCAACCGGCGCTATAACAGCCTCCATGCTGCAATCCTCTTTGCAAGCCAGGGAAAAGCCGTGCCTTGAATATGCCGCGTCTGTAAACCCAAAGACAAGCTTGGGAAGCTGCTCAGTGATTATGTAAAAAAAGCTACCATCTGCATCCTTTGCTGTTATATTAACATTAATTCCTTCGCCAACAGAGAAAAAGCCGCCCCTTGTTATTTTTATCCTCTGCCCTTCGATAACAATTGTGCCGAACAGATAACCTAACGCTGCTTCTCTTGCAGAGCGCTGTGGCTTGTACTTAACAAGAATTGCGCCATCTGCTTCTTCCGCATCAACACCAAAGATTTCACTTATCTGCCCTGGATTATAAACAGTAATCCCCCTGCTGCCTTCAATGCACTTGTATCCTTCTGGTATTATCCTGGAAAGGCATTGCTCCTGCGCAGAGACAATTACAGAGAAGAGCATTAATGAAAGCAATATAATGATTAGCCGCCTTTTTAGCATACAAATAGAGAATATACAGCAGATTATAAAATTATCTGTCAAATGGCACTGTCTGAAAAGTGAGTGATAGACCTTATAAGGGGAAAACACCCTATTTTAATTGCTAAAACGAGGTGTTTTCCAATGACAGAAATACATACAACCTTTTTTAACTTTTCGGAAGTCACACTCCTAAGTGAGATA
>JAHJRD010000014.1 GCA_018830945.1 Nanobdellota archaeon
ACCTTGTTGGGGAAGGCAGTGTTATTTATAATTACAGCCACAAGTTTACTGTAAGGGGGATTCTTAATGATAATGACGGCATTGCTGAGAATAATGTATTGATTCTTGAGATTGAAAGGATGCAATAAACCTTATATACTTTAATTGTTATTTCTTACACTTATGGTTAAAGAAAGAAGGCTGATAACTTCAGCTTTGCCCTATACTAATAATGTGCCTCATTTGGGCAACATAGTGGGCTCCCATCTGCCTGCTGACATCTTTGCTAGGTACTGCAGGTTAAAGGGGTATGACACTGTATTTATTGGAGGCACTGATGAGCACGGCACTGCATCTGAAATAGCTGCGCAGAAATACGGCATTACCCCACGGCAGCTTTGCGACTTCTTCTACAAAGTACACAAAGGGATTTATGACTGGTTTGAGATAAGCTATGATAATTTTTCAAGAACATCGAAGCCAATCCATTATAAGACAACGCAGGAATTCTTGGATAAAATCTACAAGCACAAATACGTAATTGAGAAAACAATCCTGCTTCCTTTCTGCAATGAATGCAAAAGGCAGCTTTCAGACAGGTTCATTGAAGGAACGTGCCCTAAATGCGGCTATGACAAGGCTCGCGGAGACCAGTGCGAGAGCTGCGGCTCAATGCTTGACCCTGATAAATTAAAAAATCCGCGGTGCGCTGTGTGCAATTCATCAAATGTTGAGTTTAAGGAAAAAAAGCATTTGTTTTTGGATTTGGAAAGGCTTTCCCCTAAATTAGAGAAGTGGATTAAGGCAAGCAAATGGAGGCAGCAGGTAAAGTCATTGGCATTAGGCTGGATTAAGGAGGGATTAAAGCCACGGTGCATTACAAGAAACTTAAAGTGGGGAGTGCCTGTTCCTTTCAAGGGTTTTGAGGATTTGGTTTATTATGTTTGGGTTGACGCTCCTATTGGATATATCTCTTCAACAAAGGAATGGTCTAATACTAAATGGAAAAACTATTGGCAAAAGAAAGGTTCGAAGATATACCATTTTCTCGGCAAGGATAATATTCCTTTTCATACAATCTTTTTTCCAGGCATGATAATGGCGCATGGAGACTTTAACCTCCCATATAATGTTGTCGGCCTGCAGTATCTGAACTATGAAGGAGGCAAATTTTCAAAAAGCCAGCAGCGCGGCATTTTCTGCGAAAACCTTGCGTCCACTGGATTATCAGCTGATTACTGGAGATTCTATTCAACCTATCTTATACCAGAGACAAAGGACACTGAATTCTACTGGAAAGACTTTCAGGACAGGATAAACAATGAATTAGTTGGCAATTTAGGCAATTTCATCAACAGAAGCCTGAGTTTTATTGTGAATAAGCATAATGGCAAATTACCAAAAGCTTCCTTGAATGCAAAAGACAAAAAATTCTTAAAAGCAGCTGAAAAACAGATTAGTATTATTATGGCGGCGTTTGAAAGAGTTGAATTGAGATTGGCTTTGGAAGAAATAATGAGGCTGTCTGCAATGGCAAACAAGTATTTCCAGGACAATGAGCCTTGGAAAGATGCTGAGAAATCAAAGAATGTACTGCTTGTGTGCGCAAACATGTGCAGGGTTTTGGGGCTTTTGATGCATCCGTTCCTGCCTGCTTCTTCTGCAAAGGCGCTTAAGATGCTTAATGTGAAAGAAAAGGATTGGAAAAATCTTAAGAAATTTGCATTAAAGCCAGGGCACAAGCTTGGGAAAATTGAATTGTTGTTTAAAAAGCTTGAGGACAGGCAGGTTGAGGAATTAAAGGAAAAAACCTCAAAGGTTACTGAATATTTTAAGGAAAGATTAACAAAAGAGGAAAAGCCGATTGACAAGCAAAGCTCAAAGCCTTTGGAAGAGAGAAGCATGATGCAGAGGGAGGTTGGGAATATGCAAAAAAAAGAAGAAAAGAAGCCTGCTGTGCAGGAACTGAAAGCATGTGCTGCGTGCAACCACGTAAGCTATGAGGAATTTTCCAAGATGGACATAAGGGTTGGGAAAGTTGTGAAGGCAGAGCCGCATCCGAATGCAGACAAGTTAGTGGTGCTGTTGGTTAATTTTGGAAAGTGCATGGGGGCAAGGCAGATTGTTGCAGGCGTAAGAAAGCATTATCCTATTGAGAAATTAATGGGAAAGAAGATTATTGTGATTACCAATTTGCAGCCTGTGATGCTTCGCGGCATTGAAAGCAACGGTATGCTGTTGGCAGCTTCTGAAAATGAGAAACTGGGCTTATTGACTGTTGAGAATGATATTGCAGAAGGGGCAAGGGTAAGCTAAAAGGCAAGGGATTGATTTATCTCTTCTTCTTATCTTTCAGCCATTCCCTTTCTGCCATATAATTCTTAAAATCCTCAAAATAGCCATTTACTGTGCTTGCTGCTGTTGTTTCTGCATATTTTTTCTTTATGCCCATCTTGACAAACGCATTTGCCAGTTCTTTTGTAATAAGCAGCTTCTTTACAAGCTCAAGCCTTTTCAGCATGTCCGCATTATACCATTCATCCCACCATGGGATTTCAAATTTCTGCTTTTGTTTCATTTTTTGCGCCTCTGTTTCTTTTGCATTTAAATGCTTTTTCAAGCCATTCATTATCGCCCAGCGGTTTTTTCCGCTGCTCCTTTTTCAATGCCAAGCTTTTTGCATGTAACTGCGTTTATAAGTTTTGCTGCTGCTTTTATGACAGTATGTATTATTTTCGGAAATCTTTCAAAAAACCCGTAAAATTTCCAGGATTTTCGTAAAAATAAAAGTTTTTCCGGATAAATGCACTGATATCTTTCAAGCAAAAATTATCATCCAGCAAAGCTTATAAACATAGAATGCATTTCAAATAATATGAATGCGATAGAAAAAAGAAATAAGGCTCTTGACAGGAGATTTAATGCTGCATGGTCTGCTCTGGATAAATGCAGGAATAACCCGTGGAAAGGCATGACCACAATGGAGATTCTTAAGAAAATAAGGGAATGCTGAATATTCAGATATTCTCGGGATTCTTGATAAGCATCTTAAAATCCTTGCTTAGTTTGTCTGTAAAATCAATGTCAAGGGTAATAAAGGCGTTGCAGTTTTCAGTTACAGCAGAGCTGAATATGATGCAGTCGGATGAGCCCAAATAAGAGTCAGAAAATCGCACAGCCTCAACATTGTTTATGCAGGCAAAGCTTACTGCCATAATCACAATGTCAAGGCTTTTTAGCATATCAGCAAGCAAATGCATTTCTTCTTCTTTTGCCTCTGCGCTGGGCAGCTTGTTTATTGCTTTAATCACCTCGCCCATAACCACTGTTGATGTAAATATCCTATATTTCAAACCAGCTTTATGAAAGAAGGACCTGCATTCCCCTGATCTCTTCTGCCTGAATAATGCCTCTATAAAAACAGATGAGTCAACAAAATAGCTTGGCAGGTTGTTTATCCTCTTCTGAATCCGTTTAAGCGTGCTTTTTTTCATCTCTCCGCCAATATTTATGCTCTTTAAAAAGATTGCTGAAAAATTTAGTGTGTTTTTTCATAAAATACGGAGAATCAAACAGGAAATATAGAAAAACATGCTAAAAACAGCAAAACTAAAAGCATTTTTCCGGAATTGCCAAAATAGGTTTTATTTCCACGAGGGAAAATGCGCCAATGCATATAAGCCATGGAAGAAATGCCGGAGGCCTGCCTTTCGATACTTTAATATATTCTTGTCCCAATACTGCTTATCATGAGCCTTGAAACAGAAGTTAGGGATTCAAATGACCGCTTTGTTCAGCAGTTTGCAAAGCAAATACTTGATGCTGGATACTGCCTTACTGGCGCTGTCTCAACATGCGCGCAGTTTGATCCTTTATTGGATGAATCATATTGCCATGTTGCTTTGATAAGCCCTGGAAATGTAAAAAGAAAAGACGACACTCTTCTTGCGATTATAAAAGAGGTTATCCTGCCGCCGGAGTTTGAAGGCAGAAGGGTCTTTATGAAATATATTGAATTCAATCCAAATGAAAAAGAGCATAGGTTTAATTTTTAGCGCCTTGCCGTTTTATTCTAAAGCATGAATGATATCTTCTGCCTTGTAAATCCCTGTCTCTGTTATTATCCCCGCTACAAGCTCTGCAGGCGTCACATCAAAAGCAATGTTTAATGCATGCGAGCCTTCTGGGGTGACTCTTACTTCCATCCTTCTTCCTGATTTTGTCACGCCTGCTATCCATCGAACTTCATCCTCATTTCTTTCTTCAATTGGAATTAAATCGCCTGACTTGCATGCAGGGTCTATTGTTGATGTCGGCGCGGCAACATAGAATGGAATGCTGTTTTCTTTCGCCAATACTGCTTTTGTGTATGTTCCAATCTTGTTTGCCACATCGCCGTTCGCGGCAATCCTGTCAGAGCCGACAATCACCATGTCTATCTTTCCCTGCTTCATCAATGCTCCTGCCACATTGTCAGGGATGACGCGGTGTTCTATCCCTTCATTCAAAAGCTCCCACGCAGTGAGGTTTGCCCCCTGCAATCTTGGCCTTGTTTCATCAGCATATACAAATACATTTTTTCCAGCTTCTTTTGCAGCGTAGATTGGAGATAATGCGCTTCCATAATCAACAAAAGCAAGCCATCCTGCATTGCAGTGCGTTAAAATTCTCATTCCATCTCTTATCAAGTCATTTCCCAATTCTCCGATTCTTTTGCATGATGCAGCATCCTCGTCTGCAATTGCTTCTGCTTCTTTTACAGCCTGCTCTGTAATCCTTTTTAAATCCTGGTCCCCGCACATTGCCTTGTAAACCCTGTCAACTGCATAGAACAAGTTTTGGGCGGTTGGCCTTGCTTTTTTTATGGTTTTTTCTGCAATAATAATATGCCCGAACCAGTCTCTTGACTCTGTTATCCTGCTTTGCCCATTGCTTATGTCTCTTGCTTCCAAAGCAGCCTGGCACATTGCATATCCTGCCGCAGCGCCTATTGCCCCTGCCCCTCTTATTGCCATGTTTTTTATTGCTTCAACAGTGTCAAGGTGAGTTTTGCATCTGAGAATCCTGAACCTGTGCGGCAAAAGCCTTTGGTCAATCATGTAAACATTGCTTTCTTTCATCCATACTGTCCTGTAATGCTTTTCAGTTCCGTCTTGAAGTTTTACTTTCATTCTTATTCCCCCATCCCATGCGGATATAATATTACTTTCATTGCATTCTTGCCTTGAGAAGCAATCTTAAAGCCTTCTTCTGCTTTTTCCAAAGGCAGCCTGTGTGTTATCATGTCTTTTACTTCTACTTGTCTTTTTGCTATCAAATACAGGGCATCCTCATTATCTTTTGGGCCTGCGCCGTATGAAAATGCAATTGTCTTCTCATCTTTCCAAAAATCATTCAGCGGCGCAACAACATCCTCGTCAGGCCGTGGCACTGCAAAGTACAATATTGTTCCGCCCCTGTCAACGCAGTTAAACGCCTGCTTCACAGCTGTTAATGCTCCTGTGCAAACAATAACCTTGTCAGCAAGCTCACCTTTAAGTATCTCCCTTAATCTTGCTGGAACATCCTCTCTTGCATTCAACGCAAATGCGCCTGCTTTTTTTGCCAAATCCAATCTGTAATCATCAATGTCAGTTGCCACAATCCTTTCAACCCCGGATGCCTTTGCCAGCTTTATGTGAAGGATTCCTGCAGGCCCGCAGCCCATAACTAAAAGTGAATCATACGGTGCTAGATTTGCCCTTCTCTGCCCTCTAACAACGCAGCCCAAAGGCTCAATAAATGTTGCTTCCTCATATGTTACATCTGAAGGCAGATGCAGCATCCCTTTTTCAATGTTTATTGCAGGCACTCTTATGTATTCTGAGAAACCCCCTGGATAAAACTTTGTTGTCCTTAATGTGTCGCACGCAGTGTCATTGCCGTTTCTGCAGTATTTGCAAGAACCGCAAGGCACATGGTGCGTTACAAACACCCTGTCTCCTTCTTTGTATCCTTCAACATCCTTTCCTATCTTTTCAATTACTCCTGAAACTTCGTGCCCTAAAACCAAAGGCGCTTTCTTAATCCTGTACCATTCTAATAAGTCGCTGCCGCAGATGCCTGAAGCCATTGTCTTTAAGAGAATCTCATTGTCTTTGATTTCAGGTATCGGCATTTCCTCTGCTCTTACATCGCTGTTATTGTAATACATCGCCACTTTCATTGTATTGTTGGTGATTGTCTATGTGTTTATAAGAATTATGGTAAAGGAGCCAGCTTCTGTCATTCCGCTGCGCTTCATTCCGAAGTCCACTTCGCTGCGCTCGCAGACCTCCGGCACACTTTAGGCTCTGCGAGCCCAGACAGACAGGTTAAGCATGATGCCCTTCGCCTCTTTCATCTGTCAAGAACCCGCGGTTCTTGAGCATGCCAAAAATTTCGGCTGCCGAAATTTATAAGCATTTCAATGACGAGACCCTGTTGTGGCTGGGCTTTTCGCGCCTTGCAGATAATTGTTGTTTTGCTGTTATAAATATATTTCTGTGCTGCAGAATATATAGGCCCGGCAGGATTTGAACCTGCAACCCCTCGCACATCGGGCGAGTGCTCTTCCAGGTTGGGCTACGGGCCTGCATGGAAAAAAAACGCGCTTTTATCTTTTAATAATTGGCCCTTCATTCTTTGCCCACTGCATAAGCTCTTTTGTTGTGTACCATCCGGCGTTGTAAATGTTTTGCATAAGAGGGTTAAGCCACCATCTGGGCTCTCCATCTTTTCCAATACCCTTGATACTTAAAGAAAGAAATGTTTTCCCGCTTTCTCCAAGCGCTTCAAATACGCCGCTTTCCTGTTCAAGCTTTCTGTACAATACCTTCTCTTCCCTTTTCTCCCTGTCATTTTCCCTGAATCCTTTTTTCAAATCTTCAGGTATCATTGGGTAATTAAGCAATAAAAGCCCTGGATTGCCGAAAGCGCCAATTCTCCCGCCAAACATTATAACTCCCTCCTTATGTGCGAGAGCATTGTATAATCCTTTTATTGCCTCTTTGTATCCCATTCTTGCATTGACGCCAAAGCTGCTTTCATCCCAAGCTCCTGATAATTCTTCATTCTCATATAATCTTAGCACGCCATTGGTAATTCTTTCAAGCGTGTTGCCGCTATAATAAGAACTAGGCAGGTAGATTATTCCTGCAGTATTGCTCTCAAAATAAGAAAGGCATGGGGGACTTTTGTATTCCTTCTGGCTTCAAACCCCAATTCCTCTTCAAGCGGGAGCCCAAATGCTTCTATTAACGGGCATATTCCGCACTCATGCTCTGTGGTAAAATCCCAGCCAAGATTGACGCCAATTACCCTGTTTGCATTATCTTTTATGAATGCTGTGTCATTTGTAGTTCTTTGCATTTTTGCCTCCAATATGGACCCTAGGGGGAATGGACTGCATCCATACCCGCAGGTCTTATGGGCCCTACGGGATTTGAACCCGCGACCTCTCGATTTCTTCCAGGCCCAAGCCTGATATCAGTCGAGTGCTCTAGCCAGGCTAAGCTAAAGGCCCAAAGCGCCCCGGGTAGGACTCGAACCTACGACCGCACGGTTAACAGCCGTGTGCTCTACCACTGAGCTACCGGAGCAAACTGCCTTCTGCTTTACTGTTCAGAATTTAGAAAGAGGGCTCTTTTAAAAGCTTTTCTATCGCTTTTTCCTTGCCTTATTCTCAATCTCTATCTTTGAAGCAGCCATATTAAACAGCTCATTAATCATTGCAGCCTTTACAACGCCGATAACCTTCTTGTTTTTCATAACAGGAAGCAGCTCAAGATTCTGCTTTGTCATAAGCTCATACGCCTTTATGCAGGAATCATCTGCTTCAACTGATTTAATCTTTGTTAATGGGATTGTGACTGCGCTGATTTTTGTTTTCAGGTCTGTTGTTTTTGCCTTTTCAATGTGCTGCTGCAGCGCAATGCCTATAATCTTTTTTTTCAAGGCAACAGGATAAGCCCACTGGTCATATTTCAGGTATTTCTTGAAATCAAAGTTTTTGACAAGGCTATTTGCGTCAAGCGTCTTAAAGCTTTTTGCCATCACATCCCTGACTTTTGAATCCTTAAGCGCGCTCCTTATAATGGTAAACTTGTAGGTGTTTTTTGCGATTGAATATATGAAGAAGCCAATCAAGACATACCACAGGTTAAATTTGCCCCAGAATATCCCGAGCACGCCCATTACAATAAGCAGTATTCCAAATGCCTTCCCGCCTTCTGCTGCAAAATAAGTTGCCTTGTTCAAGTCCCCCCACTTTTTCCAGAGTATTGCCCTCAGCACTCTTCCGCCGTCCAATGGGAATCCTGGGACTAAATTAAATGCGCCCAAGAGGAAATTCACCCAGGCAAGGTAGCTGAACACTGCGTTTGGCGCTGATACTGTGATTTTGGTTAACAGGAAAAAGCAGAGCGCAAGAAACATGCTCATTATCGGCCCTGCAATGGCAATCTTTAATTCTTTATTCGGGCTGAACGCGTCTTCAGAAACCTCTGCAACGCCGCCAAAGAAAAATAATGTTATGCTGCTTACCTTGATTTTGTTTTTTAATGCTATGACACTGTGGCTTAGTTCATGCAGTAAGACAGACGCAAACAATAATAATGATGCAAAGCCGCCCATGAGCCAGTAGATTGTTGATGTTTTTCCTTCAATCTGCACTGGAAAATATCCAATTGCAAGAGACCATGCCAATAATGCAAATATTAAGAACCATGTGTAGTGAAGCTTAATGCTTATTCCAAAAATCCTTCCAATCTTTACGCCCCCATTCATATTGTTAGAAGTGTGAGGGATGGTATATAAATCTGATGGAGAAAGCCAGCCTCCGGCATGCTTTGATTGCTTTTAGTTTTATCCATGCTTATATTCAGGGGCAGGAACAACATTAATAAGCTAAATTAATGCAATGCAGATTAATATGGATGAAAAAGGGGTTGTTGAGGATATTTACGAAGAGATGTGCTCATATGAAAACCTTGAGAGTGCATTCATTAGGGCTCGAAGAGGAAAAACGCTTAAAACTTATGTAATTGAGTTTGAAAAAAAGCTCAAAGAAAATCTCATGCAGCTGAGGGCAGAGCTGCTGATGCAAAAGTACAGCCCGCAGCCGCTCAAGACATTTATCCTGCGGGACCCCAAAACAAGAAAGATAAGCAAATCAGCATTCAGGGACAGGGTTGTGCATCATGCTGTCTGCAATCTCATTGAGCCTGTTTTTGACAGCAGGTTTATCCATGACTCGTTTGCCAACAGAATAGGAAAAGGAACTTTTAATGCAGTAAAAAGATTTGATGAATTCAAGAGAAAAGTTTCAAAAAATAATACATTAAGGTGCTATATTCTTAAAGCAGACGTAAAAGGCTATTTTGACAATGTAGACCATAAAATCCTGATCCAGATTCTTAGTAAAAGGATAAGGGATGAAAGGGCTATGCGGCTCATAACGAAAATTATTGCAAACCATAAAGACGGAAGCGCAAATAAAGGAATGCCTCTGGGAAATCTTACATCCCAATTCTTTGCCAATGTCTATCTGAATGAGCTTGACCAGTATGTAAAGCATAAGCTCAGGGCAAAATACTATATACGATATGTTGATGATTTTGCAATCCTGCATCAGTCCCGCAAAGCGCTGGAGGATTACAAAGAGCGGATAGACATTTTCCTAAAAGAGAAGCTTTGCCTCAAGCTTCACCCTGACAAGTCCCGCATCATCAAATTAGAAAGTGGCATAGGCTTTCTTGGGTTCCGGGTGTTCTATCACCATAAACTGCTTGCAAGAAAGAACATGCGGAAGTTTGAGAAAAATCTGGAGCAGATGGGGCGCCAATATATGGCCGGGAAACTCAGGCGGGAGAAAGTGATTGAGAAATTTGAAGGATGGCTTGCTTATGCTGTTCACGCCAATACATATAAGTACAGGAGGCGAATGACAAGCAGGTTCAATTTTTTATTTCCCTTCTGGGAAAGCATTGAGATAACTTCTGTTAAAAAGCATGAAAATTTTAATCATAAAATTGACGCAAGCAGGATTGAATTTACCCAGCTTAAAACACTGCAGCTTATAAAGAAAGGAATGTCCGTAAACCAAATAGCAGAAGCAAGAGGCATAAACGAAGGTACGGTGTGGGCGCATGCAGCAAAGCTTATCGAACACCACCAGCTGCAGCTTAAATCAATTCTTGGCAGCTTGAAAATAAAGAAAATACTGGCAAATATTAAATCCCCTGAGGATAAGCTTAAGGCAATAAAAGAAAGAATTAATGATGAATCCATATCTTATGATGAAACCAACTGTGTCCTTGCAAACATCAGGGGCAAGCATAAAAAGAAAAGCGCAAATTATTTCATAAATTGGTACCAAAGGACCAATTGTTTCAGAAAATGCTATTTTAACAAAGACCGGCGGCAAGACTGCAGGGTAAAATTCCAGCAGCTTGCTGCCAAAAGTGCCAGATTATATTTTACAAAAACAGAGTTTCTTGATTTCTTTAACAGCTATGTTAAGATATGCGCTTTGCCTGAAAAAGACAAGCGGAAATATGTATCATGGAGAGAGTTCAGGCAGAGCATTCAAAAAAAGGTGCCCCAGCCATAGCCTGACTATTCCGACGAAACGGCCATTATTATTAAGATTGTTGTTGCCGTTGAGGCCGTTATTGGTATTGTTGACAAAGAGCAAGCGGCCCCCAGAGTAGCCATTTCACTTTTCTGAAGCCACCACCGCTTCACGCATTGGGTGTTGCGGTTGTATTTTATAACAGCAAAAAGCCAAAGCTTTTCGCGTGCCGGAAATTCATAATTCCTAAGCACAGCAAAGCTGTCATAGCGAAATGGCGTGTAGTTCCAAGCTACTATATTAGCCGGGACATAACAATTTATGGAGAACTGCTATAAAAAACTTTGGATTTTAAATGCTTATTTTCGCGCGCCGACGGGCGCCTCTGTCACTCCGCTGCGCTTCGTTCCGAGGTCCACTTCGCTCCGCTCGCAGACCTCCGGCGCTACCCCGACGAAACGGCCATCATAATAAAGATAGTCGTCGCCGCTGAGGCCGTAATAGGTAAGGTAGACAAAGAGCAAGCGGCCCTGCGGCTGCCGGAAATTTATTTCCCCAAGCCTGTGCCAGTTGCCTACCTTGTCAGAGCTTTTTGCCTTGTCAAAATAACCATCAAGATGCTCAAGGGTTCCTGCCCTTGCAATAACAAGCG
>JAHJRD010000015.1 GCA_018830945.1 Nanobdellota archaeon
AGTTGTTTTTAATTTCTGCGCAACAAGCTCAAGCATTTTTTCTGATTTCTGTTCCTGCTTAAATCCTTCTTCTTTTTTCAGCTTTTGCTGCAATGACACCCTTCTTAATGAGATGTCAATAGTGCCCCGCTCCTTGTTTAATTGCAGAACCTTGCACACAACCTGCTTGCCTTCTTTTACATAGTCCCTGATGTTTCTTATCCTGCCAGGAGCTATTTCAGAAATATGAACCATGGCTTCCTTGTTGCTGTATTCAATCAAGTCAACAAATACAGAATGGGGCAGTATCTTCCTTACCCTGCATAATACAATTTCGCCTTCTTCCGGAATTCCTTTCTTTAAATACATAGCAATATTGACAGAAAAGGCTTGTTTATAAAAGTTTGCTCTTACAATACTTCCAGAATCTTTGCCTTGACCTTGCTCTTGCCGCCTGTGGGCGAGCTAAGCACTGCATTGCATACAAGGCACTTTACTTCTGTCGCGCACTTGCCGAATATTACCTGCTCGTTCTTGCAGCTTGAGCACTTTACTTTTATGAATTTTCCTTTTGTTTCTACCATTTTCACTTCACTCCGTTCAAAGGTCCACTTCGCTACGCTCGCAGACCATTTTAAGTATGAGACACCTCGACCTTTTTTGCCCTGCTTCCGACAAGCTGGATGCTTTTGTGGCAGACAGCGCATTTCAATAAAAGATTTACCTTCTTGCTTTTCTTCACATTGTAGCGCTTCCAGCTGCTCATTGCGCCCCTTGATGTGCTTCCCTTGTTGCCAAATCCCCTGTCAAGCCCTCTTTTTCTCATTCTTGACCTTGAGCCTCTTGACATTGGGTGAACCTTGTTCTTTCCCTGCTGCCTGTTCAATGAAACAGTCATTTCCTGGTATTGCTTGCACTTTGGGCAAAACTTGCGCATTTTCTTTGGAACTTTCATTTTTATTCTTCCTTTACAGCATTACCGCTCTTTGCCAGCATCTCAGCAACTTCCTTTGGAAGCTCTGCTTTTTCTCCCTCTTTGTAAGGTCCGTACTTCTTCATATCAGGGCCCATGAACTCAGGGAGCTGGCTCTTGATTAATATTGAGCAGCTTCCTTTTTGCGTATCAGAGGGGGTTTTTAAACCTTTCGGAGCCGCAGGCGAGAGGTCCGGAGCTTCAGCGGCAGAAGCTTTCGCCTCTGTATCTGGCGCTTCTTCTGCGCTGCTTTCTGCTTCTTCACACTCATCATCAGGCCCCTTTGCTTTCATCTCCAAATCCGGCTTTTGATGGTTAAGCAGCGAATGAAGGATTTTTTCCTTGAACCCTATAAGAGTGCTCTGCAGGCTGTTGAACATCAATACCTCTTCAGGCAATAATGCTGAGAAATCAAAGCCCTTGCCATTGCACCTTGACTGGAATATCGCGCCCTGCACAATCTTTGTCTCGCGCCATGTGTAAATCTCTTTCAATAATCTCTTTGCCTCCCTTAATTGGTTCCTTGTCTTCTCAAGCTCTGAAGACGCGAACACGCTTGTGTTTTTTTCCTGCGACGCTATGATTGACTGCTTTTCAGAGAAATACTTTATTACATCGTCAAAGAACTTATCATCAACTTTTTGTAATTCTGCCCTGAACTTTTCCCTTCTTGCAAGGTCAAATAAGGTGTCATAGGTGATAATCACTTCTTTTTCAGCCATGATAGAGCAGAAATGTGTTGGGTTTTAAAAGCGTTTCTGTTCTTAAAAATAAATCCCCCAAACCTAACTCTTTTAAAGCAACAATCTCTTTAAGATACCATGCCTTTTATTGAGACAGAAAGAGGAATAAGGATTTTTTACAAGTACCTGCCGAAGAGAGGAAAGCCTGTGCTTGTCTTTGTGCACGGGTTTGCAGAGGACCATGCTTACTGGAAAGAATATGCTTCTGCTTTTAAAAACAAGCTAGGCATATTGCTTATTGGTCTGCGCGGGCACGGCAGCTCTTCAAGTCCTGATGGCAAAAACAAGTATGCTATTGCAAGGTTTGTTGATGACCTGGCATTTGTGGTAAACAAGCTTGGGATAAAGGAATTTTACCTCATAGGGCACAGCCTTGGCGGAATAATCATATCTGAATATATATCGCAATACAAGCCAAGGATTAAGGGGGCTGTGCTTATGGCAACGCCTGTTTCAAGGTATGACATAAAGCCGCTGTTTCTTGCAGGGCTTGTTGCGGCAGCTCTTCTTCCTTCATGGCTTTGCAGGATGGTTTATGGCAAATATGCCCATGGGAAAGCTGCAAGGCTTGCCAAGCACGGCATCTCCTCAAATGCAGTAAGAATCACGCTTGGCGTTCTGCATAACCTGACTTTGAAAAAAAAGCTGAAAAAAATCAATGGGAAGGTAATGGTGGTTCTTGCTGCTCATGATGAGGCGATTAAGAACAGGATGGCAGGGCTTTATGGCAAGAGCATCTTAATGGATGACACGCACCAGCTTTTGAAATCAAAAGCAAGAATAATCAAGCAGATTGAAAAATTCATATCCTGCTGAGAATGTCCTTCCCTAGTATTGTTCCCGAGCTTCTTTTTTGCCGAGAGGAAGTTATTTAGGAATAATACAGATGCAGATTGGCGAAAACAGGGAAACGAGAGAAGCAAAGCTTTATATACCTCTAGTGTATAATTATCAACTAACGGTGTATAATGGCATTGACACAAAATGAGAAGAAAGCGCTGCGCTTCTTAGCAGCAAATCTGAATGAGGACTATTCAATTAATGAGATTGCCAAAAAGTGCGGAATCACGCCGAATGGCGCATATAAGCTTCTTGCAAAGCTTGAGAAAGATGGCATATTAAAAAAGAAGCCTATTGCAAATCTCATCTCATATAAGCTTAATCTTGAAAATGAAAAGGCTATGCTTATGCTGGAACTGGCTTTTGTCCATGATAATCTTGAAGGCAGGATAAAATTAAGGGCTGAAGACCTTGAGCCGCTAAAGGCTGTGGCAAAAGCCTGCATCGTGTTCGGCTCTTATATAACTGCAAAGCAAAAGCCAGGGGATATTGACATACTCTTTGTATTAGACAAGAAGAGCTTTAATGAATTTAAGCAGAAGTTAGCCAAAGTGCAGGAGATTACGCCAGTCAGGATTCAGGATGTGGTCCAGACAGAAGAAGATTTGCAGCAAAACCTTAAAAAGGGCGATGTTATTGTAAAAGAAGCCCTGCAAAAAGGCATAGTCTTGTGGGGCTATGAAATTATAGCAGGGGGTGTAAAAAATGCCGCAAGACAAGCTTAAGAAATGCCTTGATGAAGGAAAGAAAGGAGGGGAAAGGCATAAGGGACTAAGAAAAATTCCGTCAGATAATGCAGAAGCCAACTCCCATATAGCAAAAGCCTTGCATAATTTTTCAGCAATTAATGATTTTCACGATATGGGCTACAGCGATTGGTCAGCCAGCGCCGCCTTTTATACATTATACCACGGCTTGCTGGCCCTGCTTGCCCAAAAGGGATATGAGTCAAGAAACCAGGCCTGCACTTTTGCCCTTATTGAAGAGATGATAGGCAAAGGGGAGATTAAGCATATTACAATGGCAGATATTAAAGAGATATATGACAAGGATGTGACAGAAGATATTGCACATAGCAGCAAACTGCTTGACATTAGAGAAAAGATGCAATACTCAACAAGCACATCTCTTGCAGAAGAGGAGTTTAAGGCTCTTAAGGAAAGGACAAAAGAACTAATGGACAAGATAAGGCTCGAGCTTGAAAGAAATGCTAAGTGAAAAGAAAGCCATGCAATGATAAGACGGTTTTACACTCTTTTAAGAATACCTTTTCCAAGCAGTATTCCTAAGCTTCCTTTCCTTCATCAAAGAAGCGCTCATCAACCTTCTGCAATTCTGCCCTGAATTTTTCCCTTCTTGCAAGGTCAAATAATGTGTCATAGGTGATAATCACTTCTTTTTCAGCCATGATAGAGCAGAAATGTGTTGGGTTTTAAAAGGGTTTCTATGCGCCTCGTAGAATGTCATAAAAAAAGAAGTAATTTGGCTTGACTAGCGCCTTCCGCGGAGTGCCTTTTTCTCAGCAAGTATCCTCCTTTCCCTTGCGCGCATCTCATTCATCCTTATCTCTTCCTGCCTTGCAATTCTCTTTTTTTCTGCTTTCATCTGATCATATTTAATAGCCAATTCCCTTTTAGCGTTTGCTTCTTGATATACTCTGTCTTTCTCTATCTGCGAGATAATTGGTTCTCCATGCAAGTCGATTTTCCTTTCTTGTTTTCCAGTGGTAAGGTGAGTACGCCACTTTAATCCGTTCAATAGATTGTGAAACCTACGTGTAAACCATTTACCCCTCTTTTTTTCTCCCATAAGTCCAGAATTTGTTGTTGTATCACTGCCCCATCCCATCTTCCGTTCCTCCTATATCTTAATAAAACCTTTAAAAGCAATACAATTTAAGAGCCTTCCATATATATATATCGATTTCAGATTAGCGAAAAAAGGGAAGCAAAGCTTTATATACTTAAGTAAATAAATCTATATACTAAGGTAAATAATGCTGTCGCAATACGAAACAAGGATTTTGGAAGTGTTTAGGATGCGCTTGTTCAGCTGGCTGTCCATAAGCGAGATAAACAAGGCGCTGAAGAAAGGGACATACAAGTCAACATACTTCAGCGTGCTAAATCTCCGGAAGCAGGGCATATTGCTTGCTGAAAAGAGGGGGAACACCGTCTTTTGCAGCATCAATCTTGGGTCAATGCAGGCAATAAGAAGCCTTTCAATAGTTGAGGGAGGATTGGCGGAAAAGGCAAGAATTCCCAATATGGGCGAGATATGCTCTGCAATAAAAATAAAGTATTACACCTTGATAATAACCGGAAGCTATGCAAAAGGCAGCCAAAAACCGGGCTCAGACATGGACCTTGTTGTAATAACTGGAAATAATGAAGACACAAAAGGCGTTCTTAACACCATGATAAACAAAAGCAGGACAATGGTTCCTGAGGTACACCCTTATGTGTTCAAAGAAAAAGAATTCATGCAAATGCTTCTTGACAATGAACCAAACTATGGAAAGGAAACATATAAAAATAGGCTTATATTCTTTGGTGCAGAGCAATTTTATCTTATTATAAAGGAGGCATCAAAGCATGGATTCAATGATAAGGATTTATGAATTGCGCTCGGAGCTTGAGCTGAGGCTTGCAAATGCCTTGTTCATCCTTTCAAAAAACAGCAAAAATATAAAAAAAGAGCTTATTCTTGAAGACAATGATACATTTTTCAGTGCGGTTATAACTCATGCTTATTTTGCGATATTTTATGCTGCAAAAGCGCTTTTGCTTACTAAAGGCATAAAGACAGAAGCTCCTGAAGTGCATAAAAAAACATTAAACGCATTTGAAACAGAATTTGTTAAGAATGGAGAGTTGGATGTGGCTTTGCTTAATATCTACAAGGAGATGATGGTAAGGGCTGACGAGCTTCTTGGGATTTTCAAGGCAGAAAAGAAAAAGAGGGGAAGATTCACTTACAGGATTATAGCAGAGGCCAATGTGCCATTTGCAGAAGAATCATTGCGAAGAGCTGGAAAATTTGTAAGAAATATCTTTCAGGTTCTAAGAAAGACAGGCGGATAATTATCAACAAAAGGTGTGTATAATAAAATCTTATTTATGCTCTTTTAAGAATATCTTTCCCTAATATTAATCCAAGGCTCCCTTTCCTGCATTCCTTCTCTGAAAAGCCGTTAACATTGTCCTTTGCCTTTCCGTCGTAAACAAGCAAAGGCACGGGGTCTGCTGAGTGCGCTTTTAATGAGCACGGCGTTGAATGGTCTGAAGTGACTATGATTCTTGCGTTTAATTTCCTTGCAAATGAGAAGAATTTCCTGTCTATCAATTCAATCATCTTCTTTTTCTCCTCAGGCAATCCGTCATGGCCTGGTATGTCTGTTTCCTTAAAATGCAGGTAGAAAGAATCAAACTTCTTCCATTTTGATTTAAGGTATTTGATTGAATAATTGATTTCTGCATTAAGGCAGTTGTATATGTGCTTGTATGCGTCTGATGTTCTTATTGGCGGGTATTTCACTTTTAATATTTTCATGCCTGCTGCTTCTGCAATTCCAATCTCCAATGGCATTCCCACTATTGCTGCCCAGCTTTTTCTTTTAGGAAGCTTTGGCAATTTGTTTCCCGCGTCCCTTGGGAGTATTACGTTTGCAGGCAAAAAGCCGCTTTTAATTCTTTTCGTGTTTACACTGCTTTGCTCAAGCACGTCCCTGCTTTGCTTTACAAACTCGTTTATTATTTCAGCTGTTTTTTCAGCTTTATTTTCCAATGCTTTGCATTCCTGAATTATAAACTTTGTATTTGCCCTTGCAACGCCGAAAGCGCCTTTTTTTTCATAAGCAGGGTCCACATTTGTTATCTTGTCTGAGAATTTCCCGTATAATACCAAAACACCGCGATGTTCTGTTGTGCTTTTGAATTTAAACTTGCATTTTAATTTAACTTTTTTGTTTATTTCCTTTTCAAGCTCTTTTGCCTCTTTTGTTGTAAGGCTTCTTCCAACTCTCCTGTCTTTTATTTCATCATTTTCAATTGTTGCAAAATTTGTCCTTAATGCAAGAAACTCTTTTCCTAATTTAACTCCTGCCCCTTCTGCCTCTATCGGCCCTCTTCCTGTGAAATATCTGTGAGGGTCATAGCCAAGAACAGCCATTACTGCAACGTCTGATTCAGGAGCTATTCCTTTGCCAACTGTCTGCACCATTCCTGTTCTTCCGTTTTTAGCTAGGAAATCCAGGTTTGGCGTGTTAGCTGCTTCATAAGGCGTTTTGTTCTTAAGCTCCTTGTCCGGAGTGCCTGCAGCTCCGTCAAGTATGATGAAGATTGTTTTCATGCTTATCAATCGCTTACCTTCATTTTTTTCATAATCTTTCCAATTTTTTCTTTTAAACTAGGCAAATCTAATTTTATAATGTTCCATGTAAGATCTAAGTCAACACCAAAGTATCCATGTATAAGCTTGTCCCTTGTTCTTGCCATCTCAGCCCAGGGAATTGCTGGATGCTTTTCCCGGAAGTCAGAAGGAATGTTTTTAGCCGCTTCCCCTATTATTTCTATTCTTCTAATAACTGCATCCTGCAGCTTAACATCTTTCTTAAATTTGTCTTTTGAAACATTGTGTGTAAACTCCCTAACCTTTTCTATACTTTCAAGAATATGGCTGAGAAACACTGCAATATCCTTTTTCATAGAATTCTTACCTCTTCATTCAAAATGCGCTCTTTTAAATGCGGATTAATAGAACTGTAAGTAAGTAATTCTGCCCTTTTCTTAAGCTTTTTTTCTATCTTTAGTTCAAGCCGCGCAAGGTTTAGAAGGCTCTTCCTGCCCTTAAACTTAACCAGGATATCCACATCGCTGTTCTTTTTTTCCTGCCCTCTTGCATAAGAGCCGAATATGCTGGCTCGGATTACATCATTTTGCCTAAGCAGCGGCGTGATTGCTTTCTTAATCTTTGCAACATTTGCCTTTCCCCTTGTTTGAATTCTTGCCATAAGTTATTATACTCTCCAGAAGGTTATAAGCGTTTCCATGTCTGTGAATGGAAAAGGCATGAGAACTATGTCTTTTTGCACTCATTTTTTATACATGTTCCAGATATCATCCTTCTTGTTGTTCCAGACTTTTTTAAGGGATTCTTCGCTTAATTTGAGTATGTCTCTCATGTCATCTTTCATGACTTTTTCAGCACAAGCTTTATAAGCAGATACCAAATTATCCATATAAAATGAAACTAACAACACTAACAGCACTGGTATGCCTGTATGCAGGCAATGCAGGCGCGCAGGAAATGTCCAGCTCTCCTTTTGAAAGGCCGCAAGCGCCTGTTGAGCAAAAAACTCCTGAGCAGCACTATGAGGCAGTCCTTACAAAAGATTTTATGCAATGCCTTAAGCCGATTTATCTTGGCAGGGCGCCTGCGCAGAGAGATTGAGCGAAAAGCATATATCTCTCTTAAACCCCTTATTACCTTATGCTTGGATTATTGTTTGCTGTATTGTCGGCATTTTCAAAAGGATTTGAAAAGATACTGCACAGGTATGTATTGGTTAAGGAAGACAGCTTAAGCTATGCATTTATCTGGCATTTGCTTGCCTCTTTGTTTTTTCTTCCTTTTTTCATAATAGAATTTAACATTCCAAAAGAAAGCTTTGCATGGGGCTTGGTGCTTATATCGGCTGTTTTGTGGGCAATTGTCGCTTATACAGGGTTTAGGGCTTATTCGCATCTTCAGGTTTCATTAAAAGAGCCGATTGGAAAGTCAAAAATGCTTTTTGTCTTGTTATTGTCAGTGATTTTCCTGAAAGAGGCTATTACAACTGAAAAAGTGCTTGGCACTATCCTGATATTTGCAGGCATTGTAACTTTAACATATAAAAAAGGAAAGAGGTTCGGGGATTTTGGGAACAGGGGAGTGCAGCTGACTTTATTGTCTGCTTTTCTCATGTCTGTTGTCCTGCTTGTTGACAAGTATGCTACAAACTTCTTTAATCCAGGGATGTATTCTTTTATGGTTTATTTCCTGCCGTCAGTTGTCTTATTCCCTTTTGTTGTTAAACGAAAAACAGAGATTAGGTCCATAGTGCGGAATAAGTTAGGCGCGACAATTGCAACTGTATTTCTGGGCGCTGCATATTATTATCTGTTGTTGAGGGCGTTTAAGCTGGCTGAGGCAAGTGCTGTCGTGCCGATTGTTGAGTTAGGGACATTGATTGCAGTGTTTGGAGGCATTAAGTTTTTGAAAGAGAGGGAGCAAATCCCAAAGAAGATAATAGCAGCTGTTATTGTTGTGATTGGAGCTGTATTGTTGTCAGGGGTGTTTAGGATATAGGAGATTTCATAGAAAACATTATAAATATGCCCCTCTTTTTAGCTTTCAATGGGATTAATCACTAAACTCCTTGATAAGCTGGATGCTCCGCCAAAGCCGGAAATGAAAGATGGCTATCCTTATGTTAAATGTAAGCTATGGAACGGCAGTGCTTTTGCAGATGCTGAATTAAAAACAACAGAACTTAATCTATTTGGGATATCGCATGGTCACGGCTTCCAGTATTTTTCAATAGCAAATGATCCCCGCGTATATGCAATAATAAATACTGCAATGAAATTTTTATATGATAATCCTGTTGATTCCTACTACCGGCTTGAGTCTTTCAAAAGATCCTGTATCGCCCTGCCGCCTTATTATTTTGTGCTGTGCTTTGCAAAACAGCTTCCTGTAGTTGAAGAGATACCTAAAGATTATGACAGGTTTACTCAATTCCAAAGTTTGATATCAGAGCCTGACTGGGGGCATTCTGTGCTTGAAACAAAAGTTACTACATTAAGCCACAGGCAGGCTAAGAAAGCGGCAAAGAACCAGTTTACCCTTTTTTCCTTAACATTTAAATAATCCACTCACATTTTTACTTATCATGAACATCAAGCAAACCCCTGAAGACTTTATTGTAAAAGAGCTTGCTTCAATCCCATTCACTGATTCAGGCGAGTATGCTTACTTCTTATTAAGAAAAAAAGAATGGAACACAATGGATGCTGTAAAAGAGATTGCTGAAAGATTGTCAATACCTATGAAAAAGCTGTCATACGCAGGAATAAAAGACAAAAAAGCAGTTACAGAGCAGTACATCTCAATACAGGGCGTTCCAAAGGAGAAGGTGCTTGGCTTGAAGATAAAGGATATTGAGCTTGTATTTTTAGGCTATGCAAAAGAAAGAATGAATAACAACATGCTTAATGGAAATGCATTCAGGATTACATTAAGGGCTCTTGAAAAGGAGATTAAGATTATCCCTAAATTAATACCTAATTACTTTGATGAGCAGAGGTTTGGGTTCAAGGCAAGGAACCATCTTGCTGGAAAAGCTATTGTGCAAAAGGATTTTAAGAAAGCATGCGAATACATGGGAATAAGCTCCGGGGGGCAGCCTGTTGATGCATTGATAAAAAAGAGGGATAACACTGTCTTATGCTTCCACGCTTACCAGTCTTATCTTTTTAATCTTGTTTTGGCTGAATACGTTAAGAGGCATGCAAAGGATTCTTATGAAGTTTCATACAATGCAGGAACAATGGCTTTTGGGGATGTTTCAAATGTTCGCAACATTGCAATTCCTATTTTGCATTTTGACGCTGAGTTTGACAATGATGAAGTTAAAAGGATGTATGAAAGGGTTTTGGGTGATGAAGGCGTCAGATTAAGTGATTTTCTTGTGAGGCAGATGCCTTTTTTGATTCAGACTTCCCCTTCAAGGATGGCTTTGGCTGCTGTGAAGGATTTCCAATCATTGGAATTTAGTGATGATGAATTGAATAAAGGCTTGAAAAAGCAAACAGTTTCTTTCTCTTTGGGCAAGGGAAGCTATGCGACTGTTGTTGTGAAGGCGCTTGAAGCGCTGGAATGAAAGGCACTGTCTGAAAAGTGAGTGATAGACCTTATAAGGGGAAAACACCCTATTTTAATTGCTAAAACGAGGTGTTTTCCAATGACAGAAATACATACAACCTTTTTTAACTTTTCGGAAGTCACACTCCTAAGTGAGATA
>JAHJRD010000001.1 GCA_018830945.1 Nanobdellota archaeon
AAACAGTAAGAAAACTTAAAAAATTAAGAGAAAAAGAAAAGTGTCAAGGGGAAAGTCAAAAGATAAATGGTCTTGAACGGCATATTAGCGTCCTTGGCGCTAATTTTTTAAGTTGTAGCGTTTAGTTTATCAACACATTCGAAATACGATTTTTAGAAACATTTATATTCTCTTAATCTATTCCTGCTTCCTATGGAAAAAAGCGTACAATACGGCGCATGGCAGGCCGTCAACAACTGCGTAAGACTCAAGAAAGGCGAAAAGCTTGTAATGATAACAGATAACGAAACATCCCTGATTGCTGACGCTATTTATCACGAGGCAGCTGCTGTCTCACACATAAAGCATCCTGTTTTCTTAATGGAAAAATTCGGTGAAAGGCCGGATGACGGCTCCAAGTCTTTGGAATTCCCAGAAGAGATTGCAAAAGAGCTTGCAGACGCTGATGTAAGCTTTTACTGCGCGCAGGGCAAGGCAGGGGAACTTCAGTCTTTCAGAAAGCCGATGATTAAAGTGGTAGAAGCAAACAAGAAATTAAGGCATGCGCATATGCCTGGAATGAATGAGGAATTAATGATGACTGGAATGTGCGCTGACTATGCAAAAGTGCAGGAAGTAAGCAAGAGAGTGTATGAGGCTGTGCACAATGCAAGGCAGATAAGGGTAACAACCCCTGTAGGAACAAACTTAACTGCTTATTTTTCCCAGCAAAGGAAATGGGTTATTTGCGACGGCCTTATACAGCCAGGGCACTGGAGCAACCTTCCTGACGGGGAAGTATTTTCATGCGTAAGCCTCGCAGACAAAGGCTGGCTTGTTGTTGACGGCACTTTAGGTGATTTTTTCTGCGGCAAATATGGAGATATGAGCTCGCATCCACTTGGTATAGGCATAAGAAAAGGCAGGATATCAGAATTCATTTGCCCCAACAAGCAGCTCTCTTGGGAGTTTGCTGATTATATTAAGCAGGACAAGAATGCGAACAGGCTTTCTGAATTTGCAATCGGAACAAATGTTGGCTTGGACAGGCTTGTCGGCAACCTTTTGCAGGATGAGAAATTCCCGGGCGTGCATGTTGCTTTTGGGGACGGCTATGAAAACAAGACAGGATGCAGGTGGAAATCAGAGGCGCATGTTGACTGCGTAATGAGGGCATGCACTGTCTATGTTGACGGAAAAAAGATAATGGAAGCAAGCAGGTTCCTGATTTAGAAAGGCATATATAGCTGATTATCATTATCTGGAATATGCCCAGCTTAGAAGACAGGCTTTTTTACCGCCTTGAAGCGAATCTTAACCACAGGGATGAGGTTATTGAAGAATACAGGCATATGATTGATGTGATGCGGGATTATTCTTTAAATCATGACATTACTGTGCAGCTTATGGCTGCATTGAACATACACAGACGAAGATATAGTGCGGAAGGGGCGGAGATCACAGCAGAAGATATAGGGAAGTACAGCCCACTTCATGGCAGTGATTATGTTGATGCTTATGAATCAATGCATGGCATAAAAACATTTACCTTTCATATTGGATTGGCAGAAGAAAACAGATGCAGATTAATGCATAAGATGGGGATGCCTTCATGGGTAGGGGCAATATTCTGCATTCCTGATGCCTTTACCAGCTTTAAATTGCAGCCGCTTTTTTTTAACGAATTTGGGATTGTAATCTCGGGGAAAATTGGGAATACTTACCGGAGTTTTCAGCATGAGGCGCTTCATATGGACAAGCGGTTCTATTCATTAAATTTTAATAATCTTGTGACCTTTGATGCCAAGACAAAATATTCTTTAGGGCTTTGGAGGGCAAAATTCCAGGCGCATATTATTGATGAGGTCCTTTCTTTCATGTGTTCAGGAATAACAAAGCAATCTGTGGCAGATAGCTGGCAGGGCCATTACTGGCAGTATTATTTTGATGGGATTTTTCAGATATACTATCCTAAAATAAAAGCCGAAGAACAGGCTGTTCAAAAAAAAGAGATGGGCATTATCCTGGCGCCTGTCAAAGCGCAAATAAATGGTGCTGTAGATATCTCTTTTTATCTCAAGGCGCAGCTTGATGCTGACATTCTTACCCCCTTGTTTTTTGCTTTGGGCCCGAATAAAGAGGAAATAAAGCATGGCATATTTTACGGGCATTTTTCAGATTTAAAAGCATGGGCGATTCTGCTTAATAATGGCGCTGCAACGCCTAACAAAATAAAACAGCAGCTGCGGAAAAAGGGCTATTGCAGGGACAGCGTTATTTTCTCTTATATGAAAAGATGAGATAAAGTATATATATCTGAAAAGAATAATCACCCTTATGGCTGAGCTTGAAGACAGATTGCTGCATTGCCTTGAGGTGAATCTTAACCATAAGGATGAGGTTATAAGCGGGAACAGCTGGTTTGCTGGCCATATGCGCATGTCTTCATTCCATTTGCATCTTGCTGATACACTTGCAACAGCCCTTAACATCTACAGGAAAAATTATTTTGTCGATGAGAATTATAATTTTGTAACTCCGGCTGACGTTGTTCCATATACTCCGCTTCATACAAAAGAAGCAATAGACAGGTATGAGCTAAAGTATGGCATAAGGACATTTATGTTTGCAATTCATGTGCCGAATATGAACTGGAGAAGACTTTTAAAAAAGCTCGATATCCCTGGCTGGGCAGGCGGAATATACCTTCCTGCAGGCAGGTTTAATGGCTTTTACCAGGCTCCCTGGCATTTCAGCAGCTTTGGGCTTGAAATAATGCAGGATAAATCCTGTTTAGAGCATGAGGCATTGCACTGCGACAGGAGGGTGTATTCAGCCAACTGTAATGAAATAAGCGGCTTTGACGCTAATCCGGATTATAAGAATGAAAAGCTTATAACAAAAGTGCAGATGTCGTTTGTTGATGAAATGCTCTGCTACATTCATGACGGGAAAAGCCAGATCTCATTGAAAAAGCTGCTTAAAGGCAAATATTGGGGCAGGGAAATAGATTTTATTGTAAGCAGGTTCAAGGGATTAAATCAGGAGGATAAGCGAAAGAAAAGCAAGGAAATTGAAAAAAAGATTAACCCTGTAAAGCTTGCAATTCCTGATGCAGTAAGGGCTGCCCATGCATTAAAATATATGCTGCCTCCTGATATTCTTACGCCTTTGTTCTATTCATTGGGCCCGACAATAGAAGAGATTAAGGCAAAGCAGTTCAGGCCTCCTTTTGAGGACATAAAGCTCTGGGCAGACGCGCTTGGAAATGGAAGAATCAAGCCTGAAACAGTTCTTGAGCAGCTTCAAAAAAGAGGATACTGCACAAGGGGAAGGATTACAGTTATCCCGCCAGAGCCTGCCAGCGCAGCCCCGCTTATATATGCGAGATATGAATAAGCATTACTTTTATAAACATAAATCCCGCCTTATATGTCATGCAAAAAACAATCCTCATATTCTGCGCGCACTCTGATGATGAGGCAGTGGGGATGGGCGGCGCAATTGCAAAGTACTCTGCAGAAGGCAAATCAATAATAAAAGTTGTGTTCTCTTTTGGGGAAAGCAGCCACCCTCATTTTCAGGAGCATGTTGTAATCAACAGAAGGCTTGAGGAAACAGAAACAGCAAGCAGGAGCATTGGCATTACAAAAACAATATTTTTAGGTATGCGCGACACAAAAGTAAGGGATGATATTGAAAAGACAAATGCTGTTGGAAAAGTAAAGCACCTGATAAATGAATACAAGCCTGAAAGAATCTTTGTGACATCTGCAATGGACATGCACCCTGACCACCAGGCAGTAAACAAGGCTGTTCTAAAGGCAGTTGACTCATTAAGAAAGAATTATCCTGTATATGAGTATGAGGTGTGGAGCGTTGTAAAGGAAAACAAGCCTGTTTTATATATTGATATCACTCCTTATTATAAGAAGAAAATGGCTTACACAAGGATGTTTGCAAGCCAGTGGCAGTGGCTTTACGCATTAAGGCTGCCTGTATATTTCAGGACAAGGTATTACGGCAGCAAGAACAGCTGCAAGTACGCTGAAAAGTTTTACAAGGTGAGATAAATGAAGGTAATGTTTTTCGTGACAGGCATTGGGTACGGTGACGCGACAAGGGTGCATGCTGTAATCAGTGAAATGCTGAAAAAAGATCCTGAAACCAAGATTCTGATTGCAGGCTATGACTGCTCTTTGAATTATTTCAAGGGCAAGTTCAGGACAATTAAAATCAGCGGGTACAGGATGCCAGGCACTGAGATGAGATTCAAGTTTTCCTCTTTTGTTGTTAATAATTACCTTCTCCCATTCACATGGTTTTTTACAACATTTAACCTGAAGAAGAAGGTAAAGCAGTTCAATCCTGACATAATTGTAATGGATTTAGAGCCTGCCGGGATTACAATGGCAAGATTGTTCAGCAAGAAGTGCATTGCATTGTACGGCTTTGACCCTGTATTGTATGATGAGTATGCATTTCATCACAAGCCAAGCAGGCTGATGGCAATGGAGGCTTTTTACCTGAAAAAGAACTATTCGCTTTCAACTTATACAATAGTTGTTTCATTATTGAAAAGAAAGAGAAGCCTTGTTTACAATTATACAGAGCCTGTTGTAAGGATGATGCCTAACGAGCTTGCCTCTGAGGCCAAATTAATGAAAGAGCTTAACCTTGAGAGAAGGCCTGTGCTTGTAATGCTGGGCGGCTCAAACTTCGGGGCTGCTTTGGCAAAGAATATTGTAAAGATTGCAGCTGACTTTAACGAGCTTTTCATAATATTCGGCTCAGGTATTGAGATTGAAAAGAGCAATAATGTAATTCACTTGCCTTTTACAGATGATTTTTTCAAATATCTTAAGGTTGCAAAAGGCATGATAACGCTTGCAGGGCAGAATGCATTGGGGGAAGGGCTTGCTTTCAAAAAGCCAATGCTTGTTTACCCGATACAGAACCATGTTGAGCAGCAGCTGAATGCATATGCTTTGAAAGATATTGTAATGGTTGGGAGGAACATAATGCCAGAGGCTTTGAAAAAGTCAGTGAGTGAGTTTATTGCATCGCTTCCTGAGCTAAGGCATAAGATTGTAAAAGCGTCTTTCAACACCGGCGGCGCAAGGCAGGCTGCTGAGATGATATTAAGACTGGCCAAGATGAAAAAATGAAATTCAATAATGTATTGCTTTGGTGCGAATTTCCATTAAGGGCTGACTGGAAACAGTTGAACCTGCTTTTCAGAAGGCAAGGCATTAAGGCAAGATGCTATATTGCTGTTGAAAGCCCTGAAGAGCTGCGGGACTGGAAAAGGCAGCTTGCCAAATGCAAGGATATTATAGTGGAAGGCGCATGGCCTGTAATCTCTCTGGAAAAGGGCTATTGGTTCTCTAGCTTTATTGAAAAAAAAGAGATTGACACGCTTGATAAGTTCAAATGGGCTAAATTAAAGATTGACATTGAGCCGCCTTACAGATATTTTAAGAGATGGACGGTATTAATGGCTGTGGTTTGGGTGCTTTTGCATCTTTTCTTTCCTGCAAAAAACAAAAAATACCTTGCTGAAAGATTGATGAAGCTTGATGCCAATAATGAAGTTATATTATCTTCCTTTCCATTGCCTGATTTTCTTTTGAAAAGATACGGCTTTGTCAGGGATAAAAGGTTTAAGTATAATTTTATGGTTTATACAAGCATGTTTCCGTTTTTCCTTAAGCAGCTTTACAGAATTTATTATAAGTTTTTCATAAAATACCAATTAAAGAAAGACAAGGAAACTTATTTTGCGCTTGGCCTGCTTGCCAAAGGCGTGTATAATGCAGAGCCTGAGTACAAAAATGTCAAGCAGTTCAAAAAAGACATTAAATTCCTGCAGCGCAACAATGTGAGAAACTGCGTTGTCTATTCAATTGAAGGCATAAACCAGAGAAAAGACCCTGAAGAATGGGTAAAGGCAATAAAAGAAAGCATGGAGTAGGTTTTTCGCAAGCTTTATAATAAGCAAACACAATAACAAACAATATGGCTGTAAAGAAAGTGCTAAGATACAAGGATTACGAGTTTTTTTGGGAAAAGGGAGACTTGCATACTCATCTTGGTGTTTTGAAAGAGAAAAATATACAAAAAGCAAAAGACAAGGCAAAGACAAGCAAGGGCGTTATTTTTAAAGTGTTTGAGCCGCGCTTTACTGATTTAGTCAGGGCAATGCAAAGAGGGCCGCAAATGCCTTTCCTAAAGGATGTTGCAATTATCACTTTTTACTCAGGCATTACAAATGAAAGCCTTGTTGTTGACGCAGGCTCCGGCTCTGGGTTGTTAGCTATTTCTTTGGCAAGAATCGCAAAAAAGGTTGTCTCTTATGAAAGGGATAAAAGATTTTTTGGCTTGGCTAAAAAGAACTCTGCATTGTTTGGCTTAAAGAATATTACGTTTAAGAACAAGGACATATACAATGGAATTGGTGAGAATAAGATTGATCTTGTTGTATTGGATTTGCCAGAGCCGTGGAAAGCTGTAAAGCGCGCTTCCAAGAAGCTTAAAGTCGGAGGCTGCCTTTGCGCTTATTTGCCAAACATCAACCAGACTGAAAAGCTTGTGAAAACCGCTTCCAAGCAAGGCTTTGGGCTTGCAAAGACAGTTGAAATCATTGAAAGGGAGTGGGTTGTTGATGAGAAAAGATTAAGGCCTTCGCATAAGATGTACGGGCACACTGCATTTTTGACATTTATGAGGAAGCTCTAAAAATATTTTTCCTTGAACCCCTTAACAGATGCATTCATTGAGGCATTTGGATTTGCATCATAAAAAGGAGATTTCCTGTAGCTTTGTATCCAGTCTACTTCTACTTTTGCTTCCAAAGAAAAGCCGCTGTAAGTTTTGCCTGCCTTGCTAAATATGTGATATGTTTCCATGTTTGCCTCAAAAATAAAAATCGTAGGGGCGGATAAGCCGCCTTTTGTAAGTGTCCTGAACGCCTTCTCGTAAAGAGAGACTTGGAGCCACTTGCCGGCATTCAACTAAGCGCCTTTAAAGGCTTGCATCGGAAGGTGCTGGCCGTTCCACCATTTCCATGGAAGATGCTCAATCTTAGCTTCTGTCTCCAAAAGCATCATCCTATCATTGCCAACCATGGCTGTTTCGTTTCTGTGCCGTTGACTTCCCTGTGCGGGAACTTCCTTTCGGAAGCATCCTTTTCGGCAGCCATTAGAGCCGTTGAAGGCTGAAATGACATCCTTTTGATGGGCGGACTTTCCTCACACACTAAAGTGCGAAGCCGGTTCGCGCCCCTACGAGTGTTTTATGGTATGAATTAGTATTAAAGCTTTTGTATTAAAATATATTGCTTAGCATATTGCTTACGTTGTCTGTCCACCAGCTGGAATGTACAACAAGGTATGCTGCAATTAAATCAAACAATCCTTCTGCGCACCATCCTACTGGCTTATTGATAGCTCCAACGCCACCACCCACAACGCTTCCTGCAAGACCTGTTAATCCGCCTGCCATACCTATTGAGCCAAGCCCGTGCATAACATGCTCAAGCCCGCAGGCGCTGTTAGGTGTGTCTCTAAGATACATGCACGCTGTCTGTATTGTCTCTGTATCAGCTCCGCAAAGTGCGGCATATCCTGCTGCTGCTAATACTCCAAATATTACTGTTTTTATCATTTTGTTCTCCTCATTAAACTCTTACATTAATTCTATCTCTTCTGAGCTCTTAGCGCTCTCCCTTAATCAAGGAGGTCAAATATTGTCGGTGTTGCTATTCTCAATGCCCTTTCCAGTGTAATCCTTCTGCCGTCAAGGTCTTTGACAATCCTTGCCTCTCCTGGAACGCTTGTCTTATTGCACATTTGATACATGCCAATGAGGTTCATCCCGTGCCATTCAGGCCTATATTCGCCTGGATGCGGGTCAAGCACAGGGCCCACCCTTAATGTGCCTTTGCTTGTTTCAAGCTCGTCGTTTATGTGGTCGTATGTAGTGTTTCCCACAAATACGAATTCTGCGTTTGTGTTTGTCATTTTACTGCCCCCTCCTTTCTTTTTAGAGTAAGGATAAACTCGTTTATTGTTACTATCTGCTAGTTACTACCAATATATAAGCCTTTCGTTTAGCTTTCAAAAGCAAGTATGATAACAAAAAAGCCCCAGCTGGCATGAAGTGTTTTCGGTGGGCTTTATGCCCGCCAGCGGATTAAACGAGCTTGCGTTTACTCAACAAACACAGCCGCAGCAATAACAGAAGTCCACAGCCCTGTCTTATTCCCCTCTGCTGACTGCGCAATATGGCTTGTCCTGAATATGTGCTCAGAAGCCTTGTATATCTGCTTTCTCTCGTCCCATGCTGTTTCAGGGTCAAAAGGCACGCCCAGGGTTGTTGCAAGCATTGTGGCTGCCAAATCCTCTGCATATTCCCCTGCAATTTCCCCTTTCTCGCCAAAGCTGTGGTGCTCTGAAAGATAGCCGTAGTTCTTTTCCCTGTCTGTGGGCACTGCAACGCCAATTGCAGCGGATACAAGCCTGTTAGGCTCATTGGTTTCATTCCTTGCCATAACGCAGTACGTAACCTGTCCTGCCTGCAGCATTGGCTCGCCCTCTTTCCTTGGGATAATCTTGCAGCCCGCGGGAAGTATGCTTGAAACAGTGACAAGGTTGCACTTTTCAATGCCTGCATCCCTTAATGCCAATTCAAATGATGCAAGCTTGTCCTTGTTCACTCCAACTCCTTTTGTGAAAAAAATTTTCTTCGGAACAAATGCCATTAGTCTTTTTTGTATGAAATCATTTTTAAAGGTTTCGCTTTTTCAAAAGCGCCATTTCAAAGCCAAAATAGCTCTGCAGAGAATTCCCCTCGTCAAAAAAATTCGCTTCCGCCTTGTTTGAAAATTGTCCATAATATCCTGCTTTATTCATTTTATTTTCATGCAAACACAAAGCATTTCCGCTTTTCATGAAAAATAACTTGTTTTTTTTCAGCAAACTTTATAAACAGCAGGCGAATTCAACCACTTGCCATTTGACAAACACTCGTAGCTTTTATAAAGAAGCTATGATTTACAGTTCATGTCGGCTGGTTCGCAGTGCTTGAATCAGAGCCAAGGCGAACCACTCCGTCATGAAATAAAATGCGAATAGCAAAACGGAGGTGTATCATGACATACAAAAAAGAAGAGGATGCAGGGGTTCCTGCAAAGGCGTATTCTGTTGCGGCAGAAAAACCAGCAAACCGGCCTGTGAAGAGTTACAGGTGCGGGAATTTCAGCGGGGCCATATGGTCCAATGAAAAAGACACTAAAGAAGGCAGCATAAGCTTTCTCACTGCGTCTCTAAGAAGAAGCTGGAAAGACAAGGCAGGAAGCTGGAGAGACGAAACAGTAAACTTAAGAAAGAACGATGTTGCCAAGGCAATACTTCTCCTGGGCAAGCTTCAGGAAGAAATGTTCTTTTCGGAGGCAGAAGACAATGAGTAAAAAGGAAACCAAGGAAATGGGAGTTTCAGACCTGCCAGGGGTGGGAGCTGCAACTGCTGAAAAACTGAAAGACGCAGGGTATGATTCATTAATGGCAATAGCTGTTTCAACTCCAGGAGAGCTTGTTGAGGCTGCAGGAGTTGGAGAGGCTGTTGCAAGAAAAATCATCAATGCAGCAAGAAACAACATGAACATGGGTTTTGAGACCGGCGAGGAGCTTTTGAAGAAAAGGGAGATGGTTGGCAGGATATCAACAGGCAGCAACATGCTTAATGCCTTGGTAGGCGGCGGCTTTGAGACAGGCGGCATATGCGAGACATACGGGGCTTTTGGCTGCGGCAAGACAAGCATTGCGCACCAATTGGCTGTTAGTGTGCAATTGCCTCCTGAGAAAGGCGGGCTTAACGGCGTTGCTGTCTGGATTGACACTGAGAGCACTTTCAGGCCTGAAAGGGTTGTGCAGATAGCAAATGCAATGGGATTAGACCCTATGGAAACATTAAGGAATATCAGGTGTGTCAGGGCATATAACTCAGACCATCAGATGATTATTGCTGAAAAAGTCGAGGATTTGATAATAAAAGAAGGGCTTCCTGTGAAGCTTGTTGTTGTTGATTCCTTGACTGCGCATTTCAGGGCTGAGTTTGTAGGAAGAGGCACATTAGCTGACAGGCAGCAAAAGCTGAACAAGCATATGCACATCCTGATGAAGCTTGCTGACATGCACGCGCTTTGCGTTTACGTGACAAACCAGGTAATGGTAAAGCCGGATGTTTTCTTTGGAGACCCCACTGTAGCCATTGGCGGCAATATTGTGGGGCATAATTCGCAGACAAGATTGTATCTGAGAAGGGGAAAAGCAGGCTCAAGAGTTGCAAAGCTTGTTGACTCTCCGCATCTGCCTGACGGCGAGGCAATCTTTGAGATTACAGAAGAAGGCATTATGGATTCGAAGTGAGAATCTCTTTTTTTATTTTTTTGAATCACAATGAAAATTGTATTTACAGAGCATGCGCTCTATAGGATTAAAAAAAGGAGCGTCATGATGCAGGAAGTGGTTGATGCAATCAAGCAACCGCATCTTACTATTAAGAAGCATGGCTTATATTACTTTCAAAGAGAGGCTGGGAGGGGTGTTATTGAAGTGTGCTGTGAGAAGACAGAAAGTAATATAAAGGTTATAAGCGTCTATTGGATGTAACATGGAAATCAGATATGACAAGGAAGCGGATGCAATATACATTGAACTTAAAAAGGGAAAGTTCGCCAAAAACAGGAAAATTGATGATTTAATGGTTATTGACATGGACAAAGCCGGGAAATTGCTGGGGATAGAACTTTTGAATGTAAGCAAGCAGATGCCTGCCGAGTCTTTGGCTGAGGTTCATGTGAAGAATGGTGTGCTTGGTAAATCTATTTGGGATAATCAGAAAGATGAAATCCGGGATAAGCTGTGAAGAAATGATAGGATATATCAGGCAGATGGTTGAGCAAGGCTGAATAAGATTTCATCCGGGTCATATATCACTTTATGGCTTTTGATTACCTCCTCTGCAAACTTCGAGCCTTTCTTAAGCGAGTTTTTGAAATCATTTGTTTCAAACACCTGCGCCATAACCATTGCTTTTCCCCCTTTTTTCCCCACTGCAATTGTTCCAAACTTTCTTTCAAATTTGTTAACGTCTTTCTTTACAAGCAATAAAGCATCAATGTCAGAGCCTTCCCGCGCATTGCCTTTTGCCACAGAGCCGAATATTGCGATTGCATCTATATCTTCTATGAATTCCTGCAGCTGCCGCCATAATGCTTCAATGTAATAATGGTATTCTTTCTGCGGGATTGCCCATATGCCAAGCTGCGCCTTTACATTTTCATCAGCTTCTATAAACCCCTGCTCTGCATTTCCTTTCATTGCTTGTGCAAAATACACAAACCCCTTTCCTATCGAATATGCTGTGTAAGGCCTTGTCTTGCCTTTTATTGCATCTGCCTTCTTAATCATCCCTTTTCTTTCAAGCTCTGCAAGGTGCTTGTGAAGCCCTGGAAGCGAGATATTCATTATTCTTGCAATTTCTGTGGGTGTCTTGTTGCCCTTTGCCAGAATCCTTATTATTTCCCACTGCCTGCCTTCAATCATATTATTTAGATAATTAGCTAAGTATTTAAATATATCGGCAAGGGAATCTGGTTGCGTGAAAACAAGCTTTATAAGCCCTATAAACGCCTTCCTACTGCCAGATGACAGCAAAACTATATTCTCAAATCTCTATACCAAAGTTTCTATATCTTTAAATATAAACACTGCCTTATAACAAGCAGGGGGTGAGAGCATGGTAGGGCTTCTCTACCACGGGATGGAGAGAGAGCAGACCCTACTGGCGAGGAGGCAGATCCAGATTTCAATCGCCACAGTATTGATGCTCGCAGCATTGACAGTCACTACGCTTTACAGCCTGCTTTTATTGCCGTAGGTATCTGTTCAGGGGATATGGCCTGGAAAGGCTGTATCCTTTTCTCTTTTTGTCTTTGCATGCAGTAATTTGGGCTAAATGCAAGCCTTACAGAAAGCTTTAAATAGTAGAAGTAGAATTAGTATAAGTATGGTTATACAATTTAAAAACAGGAAGAAGGAGCTGAATGAAATAAGCGAGGTTTTGGAGAGCAAAAAGTTTGAATTGCTGATAATTTACGGCAGGCGGAGGATAGGCAAAACAGAGCTTGCCTTGAAGGGAACTGAAAAAAAGAGCCGCATATATTACCTTGCTATCGGGGAAAACAACCTTGAAAGGTTTTACAATGTCTGCCTTGCCCATTTCCCTGAAATCAGCAGGATAAAGCAGGATTGGGAAGCCCTGTTTGATTTCCTTAAAGACAGGGCAGGGGCTGTGGTTTTGGATGAATTCCAGAACATGATAAAGGAAGACAGAAATATACTTCATCTTTTCCAGTCAATTGTTGATTTAACGCTAAAAAATTCCAGGCTGAAATTGATTCTTCTTGGCTCTTCAGTTTCCATAATCACTTCAAAAGTGCTGGAGCAGGGAAGCCCGCTGTACGGCAGAAGGACAGGCTCCATGCATCTGAAGGCAATATCCTTTTTTGACTTGCATCTGTTTTTTCCAAAAGCGAAAATTGAGGAGCTGATAGAGATATACGGGTTTGCTGACGGCATCCCGTTTTATCTGATAAGGATAGACAAGGGGTTGTGGCCTTGGCTTAAGGAGGAGATAAAGTCTGAAAGAAGCTTTCTTAAGGATGAGGTTGATTTTCTGATGAAATACGAATTTGAAGATGCGGGGACATACAAGCTGATTCTTGAAGCCATAGCCAACGGGAAGACAAAGCTCAATGAGATTAAGGATTTTATCAGGGTAAAAAGGACAGACATCAGCCCATACTTGAAAAGCCTTATTGATGTAAAGATGATAAAGCGGCTTGTTCCCATAACCGAGAATGAGAAATCAAGAAAAGGAAGGTATTATCTTGCTGACTCTTTCCTCAAGTTTTGGTTTAAGTATATTTACCCGAACATAAGCGCCATTGAAGAAGGCATATTTGACATTGCAATCATAAAGAGCAATTATCCTGAGTATCTTGGCAAGGTATTTGAAGATATTGCAGTGCAGTACCTGATAAAAGAAAGAAGGGCATTAATTAAATTTAATAAAATAGGCAAATGGTGGCATAAGGATGTAGAAATCGATATTGTGGCATTTGATGAAACAACAAAATCCGCCTTGTTTGCCGAATGCAAATGGAAAGAAAGTGTAAACGCTGCTGAAATAGTGAAGCTGCTGAGCCAAAAGGCAGGCATGGTTCTGTGGAATAATGGGGGCAGAAAGGAGGCATTTGCTGTCTTTGCAAAATCCTTCAGCAAAAAGATCACTGAATTTGAAGGAAAAAGGGTTTTATGCTTTGATTTGGCAGACTTGGAAAGGGCGCTGAACAAAAGTTAATTTTCAATCGCCGCAGTGTTGATGCTCGCAGCATTGACAGCCACTACGCTTTACAGCCTGCTTTTATTGCCGTAGGTATCTGTTCAGGGGATGCGGCCTGGAAAGGCTGTGTCCTTTTTTCTTTTGCAGGCAATAGCAAATCTTCCATCATTCCATACTTCAGCATTGTTTCCACGCTTGCCAATGCTAATTTTAGATTTGCCGCCAACAATGGAACATCCGCTACTGTGATTATCAAGTCAGCGTTTAAAATAACACCCTTGTTTAGCGCCCTGTCTAATAATTCCACAATCCCTGTATTGTTGTTATGCGTCATTTTCTGCGAAAGAATACGGGGGAAACGGCCCCGCTAATTGAAAAGAAAAGCCATCATTCTTCTTACCCTCCAAAAACTCATTTATCCCGCTTATCTGCTCAGCCTTTATTAAAACCGACAGGTTTAACAGCAAATCCCTGTCTTCTTTAATAGATATTTTAGAAACATTAATCTTTATGTCGCCTGTTATCTCTTTAATCTTGTCAAAAAACATTTGCCTGAATTCATGGATTTTATTTTGAGCGAGTTCATTGGATTTGGCTTTTGCTTTACTGGCCAAAAGATAATTCAGGCCCGGGCCTTTTTTGGTTTTATCAATATCTTCCTGCTGTGCTGCATCTCCAATTAATTTTTCTTTTTCATAATATATCCGTATGCCGTATTCGGTTTTTCCCTTTATTTTAGCCCATGCTGCTTCTAATAATTCGCTGTCATTGTTCAGCCATGCTTTAAGGTTGTATCTGGAGTCCATATCGCCTTTTTTGATTATGGTGTTGAAAGACAGCGGGATAACGCCGCCGAAATGTTCCATGGCTTTATCCAGAATGTTATTGTGCTGTATTATTAATTCTTTGATTTCCTCCGGCTCTTTTGCAAGGTAAGGCTTTTCTTCGCAATTATGGACTATTGCGCTGAAGCCTCCTTCATTGATTGTGTAAACCTTGGCTCCTTTAATGCCTGCTTCTTCCCAGCCAGGGCTGTTTCCTGCTTTTACAATTCCATAAACATACAAGGCGTCGTCCGGCATGCTACAAAACCTCTTTTCCTGATTTTATTGGTATTAGCTGTTCCATGGTGCCATTTATATGTATCGGCTGTTGTGGAATCTTTTTGGCTTCTTGTCTTATACGCTCCATGGTGTCATTTATAGGCATCAGCTGTTCCATGGTATCATTCACCAGATTGTCCAAGTCAGCCCTTATCTTGCCTGCTGTTTTTTCAAGGTTATTTTCTTTTTTGATTTTTTCTATTGTTTCGCCAAGCTGCATGAAAGCAAGCCCTAATTTTTCAGCTTCTTCCTCTGAAAGCGAACCGCCATCCAGCCTGTGTACTGCCTGCTTTTGCAAGACATCTTTGATGATTTCAACTAATGCAATAACGAGCCCTAACAGCCCTTCTTTCAGGTTATCGCTGTCCACTTTAATGGTCATTTTGTCAGCTCAACCGCCAAAACGCCTTTTTTATACCCTTTTTTCTTAATGTTTTTGAAATAATTAGGCAGTTCTATAGATTTATTGAAATTAGGGCCGTTAACTAGCAGATTTTTTTCCTTTATCCTCACAATAACATCCTCGCTTGGAACTTTTACAGCCAAAATTAATTTGTCGCCCTTTTTTTCGTACCAATAATCTTCTTTCATAACAATGGTGGAACTGTCTTTTTCAAAATGTTTTCTTCCTTCAAACCTTCCTTCAAACAGCGGCCTGAAAGAAAGCCGCGACTCGACGACCCAGTCTTTCCTTTCACCTTTTTTTAGATTCTCTTCTATTTTTTGGTTGACTTCCCTGAACCTTTCTTTGAAGACATCAGCCTTCCCCAACTCCTTAAAAAAGCCGCCTAAAAAAGGCACGCCGCCTAAAAAAGTTTCTACATGGTGTTTATTCTCTTCTTCGTTAATCTCTTCATTTTTATCTTCTTTTTTCATTTTTTCTTTTTTATTTCCTTTTTTCATCTTTTCCCCCCTTTAGTTTTAAAGCATTAATCACTTTTCCCCAGCTGACACTTATCAGCCCAAGGAACGACCATTTTTTAGCTTCTGCTTGCTCTTTCCCTGTTTTTAATGCAGCTTGAATTTGTTCGCGGTCTTCCCCAATCTTTTGGATAATACCGCCCAAAAAGGGAATTTTTGCCAGCAAATAACCGGCGACAGCATCTTCGCCGCTTTCTTCGCACATTCTTCTTTTAGTTCTTTGTCTGGCCATCAGCCTTCCTCTTATTTTTCCTTTTTTGATTTGTAAAGCCCGAAAAACTTTGCTGAAAACACGAATGGAACCTTAACAATCGCCTTGAGCTTGCTAACAGGGCCAAGCTCAAGCTCTGCGCCTCCGACCAGCGGGTATTTTACTTCTGCTTTTAGCTTGCCTTTCTCTATTTTTGCCTTGGCTTTGACAGGGTACATCTTTCCACCTCCTTTATTTTACTGCAATGGCATAGCTTTTGTCCAGTTCTTCAACAAGCACTTCTTTTCCTTTCCATTTGTCAATATTATCCCTTACATTGTATCTCTTGTCTTTGCTGAAATATTTTCCTATAAACTTGCGGAGCTCGTTCTGCCTTTTTTCACTGGCACGGGTAATGCTGTGTCCCAGCGTGCCGTCGGCTTTTAACCTGCAGTAAAATGTTTCACTGAATATTTTGCCGTCTTCTGTTTTTAGATTTAGAATAACCGCGTCTGTATCGCTGAAGCCAATACCTTGAGGCTTGTGCTTTTTCCAGATTGCGTCTATACTCCTTATTTTTGCATTTTGTATTGCGGCTTTCATTCTTCTTTACCTCCTTTTGTATCTGCGTTTTTATCTTTTCGATGCGCATTTGGCAATCCCATATTTTCTTGCTTGTCCCTATTGCTTTCATTTCTCTGCATATCCATTAATTTTACCTCTCCGTGTTCCAGAGCAATGCTTTTCCATCCGCATGAGCAAGCCTTTTCAACTTTTGAAAACATCGAGCTTCCGCATTCAGGGCAGAATGCTTCCGGCGTACAGCCAAGCGATTTCCACGCGGGCGCGTTTAAGTTTGTTCCAGAAGGGAACGCCAGGCCGAATTTAGCAGCTGTTTCAAAGCTTGCCAAAGCCGCTCTTATCTTTATTCCCAAAAGCTCAGTGCCTGCCAAGTCTATTTTGATATCAGCGTTTATCACCAGCCCTTTGTCAAGAATCCTGTCTATGAGCTCGGCAAGCCCGCTTTCGCCCCTATTGCTGGGAATCATATTGCTTTCCCCTCTTTCTCAATCTTTTCCCATTTGTTGCCGTAAATCCTTTCCCTCGGCTTTACAAGAGAGTATTTCGGCTTTGCCGGCACAGTGGAATGAGTTGCCTGGAATCTGTGTATTGATTTTGGTTGTAGCCCGTCTTCATGCAGCCGGCTGAGGCAGCTGCTCGGATTTAAATTAGGCAGCTTTCCTGATTTTTTCGCTTTCATCAATGCCTGGTTGCTCTTTATCTTTTGCTTGTACCTGTCCCTTTGCTGGAATATGTTGATCCTTGCTTTGTCCCTCCATACTTCCATTTTTCGTATTGTCTTTTTCAAAAAATTCTTTCTTTTCTTGCCCACCATCGGACTCCTGCCGATAGAGCTTCTTCCAATTGAATCCACCATTGTAGTTACCTCCTTTTTTATAGTGCTTGAATGTTCATATCTTTTGATAAATTTTCTATTATCTTTTTTGTTGTTTCCCGCTTTTCCAATAATGCTCCATGCTTTTCCTTGTATTCTTCTTCTGATACGTCCCCAATCTCAAAAAGCAATCTGTTCTCTTTGATTTCATTATTAATTTTTTCAAGATTATACTTCTCTTTTAAGGCATAATCCCTTATCAGCCCCAGCAGCCAGACTATATCAAACGGCTTTAACGTCTCCTTAACCGCTCCCAATAATAAATCATCAACGATTAGCATGTTCGCCTCCTGAAATCTTTATATTTACAAACGAATACGGCGGCCAAGGGCCTGTATAAACGAATTTCAGGCTCTTATGCCTATTTTCAAGTTTCTCTATTTCTTCTGAAAATTCTGCAAACTTATCTTTTTCAACCAAACATGAATGGTTCAGGACAAGCCTGTCGCTAAAAACACTGCCTTTTACGCTTTTGATGCTGAGCTTGTTCAGCGATTCTAAAATATCTCTCTGTACTTCTTCTTGAACTTCGTCTGCTTGATTTTTAATTACCTTTACCCCTAATTCAACTTTGTTCTCAATAAGAGAAAATGTTTCCTTAAACACGCTGTAAGAGCTCTGCAATACTTTCTTTAAAATCTTTTTAGTTTTAAAGACAGTGCCGAAGGACATCGGGATTACGGTTGTCTTTTCCGCTATCTTCTTCAATATATCCGCATGCCGCAAGGCTTCCTCTTCTTCCAGCAAAGGATGCAGAGCCGGATAAGCGCTGAACAGAACAACAAAGTCCCTCAAATCCGCCCCCTTAATCGGCTTGTCTTTCAGCCCGTTTACTTCTATCTTGATTTTCTTGTCCATGACTATGCCGTAGACATAGAAGTACCTGTATTTTTGTTCTTTCCTTGCACTTTCTTGAGCATCAGCTTCCATTTGCCCTTTCCCTGCGCATTCTTCTGTTTCAGTTTCCATTCTCTTCAGTATCAGCTTCCTTTTCAGCCTCAGTTTCTTCTTCAGTTCCTGCTTCTTCTTCAGCCTCAGTTTCCTTTTCAGCCTCAGTTTCTTCTTCAGTTCCTGCTTCTTCTTCAGTTTCAGTTTTCATTTTCTTCCTCCATTTTATTCCGTCATTAAAAATCGTGACAATGCCGAATTTGCCGCGACATGCTTCTGCAGCAGATGTTTTGCCTCTTCCTCTTTTTGGACGCTGTAAATCTTATTCTTCAGCTTGCATTCATACTTCAGCAGCCCGCTTTTTTCCAATTCATGCAGAGTGGGATACAGCTGCCCCGGGGAGATGAACACTTTAAACTTTGTGTAAAGGGCTTTGACCAGGTCCGTGCCGCACATGGGATTTGACAAAAGCAAGGACACTACTATATTCTTTAAGTCCCTCTTGACAAGGTTTTCAACAATCTCAGGGTTAATATCATCCATCCCCTTATTCAGCTCTTTATGCGAGACCATTCGGATTTTATTGACAGAGAGAAGCATCTTATCGTGGGAATTGACGAGCTGTTTTAGCACAGAGGCGTCCAACTCTTCAATATTATATATGCATACCACGCTCTTTTGTTTTTCCCAGTTCTGCTCCCATTTTTCAAAATCACTGCCAAGAGAAGAGCCGTCCACAACTATCCTCTTATGCTGCATTGCCTCGTCGGGCTTTTTTATCAGGCAGGCGACATTATTGGCTTTTAATCTTGTTTCCCATGCTTCGACATTGTTAGTCACCAAAGCGTCTGCAGCCCCAAGATAAGAGAATACAACCTCTTCGCTGTTTGCATTATTGCAGAGATGCAGGCTATGGTCAGCTTTGCCGGTTATTTGTTTTGCCATCTTTGTTTTTTTGAATTTAATTACAGGCGCTTCAGGACTGGTTTACTTCTCCCCTCCTTATCTTCTTAAGCTGCTTAAACCCGACGACTTTTGCTTCATTATCGAATTTAAATTCGAAAATCTTCAATATGTCAAACGTTTCCGGAATAGATTTCTTTTCCAGCACATCGCACTGCACTATCCAGCCATCTTTGGCTTTTTCTATAGACGATATTATTTCCGGCTCTTGCTTAAGGAGCTCTGTTATCTGGGGAAAAGCTTTCCTCTGAATTTCGATGACATTCATTTTCTCACCTCCGTTTAGAGCTTTTCTATGCTCTGCATTTGCTTTTCATAGTGCGCCTTATTTTTTGTTTTTGAAGTAATCACATCAGCCAGCATTTGTTTTATTGAGGGCTTATCAAAGTTGTTCTTTAAAGCCAATGCCTGCGCCACCATCACGCCGGCTCTTGTTCCCAAACAAAACCCTTCAGGGGACTTCTTTCTTAACGCCCCTACTAATTCTGCTATTAACAGGGCATTTTGCTCATTAATCCCTGAATGGGCGGCAATGATTTTCGCTTCTGTCTCTCTGTCGTAATAATCCATATAAATCCCAACCATCCTGTCCAGCAACGCATCCTGGGCATTGTGCACGCCGGCATATTCAATGGAGTTTGAGGTGAAAATCGCCCTAAACTCAGGGTGCACCTTTACATAGCGCTCTTCGCCAAATTGTGTCGGGAGCTCCAATATGCCTTCGCTGAATATGGAAAGCAGGACATTGTTTGCAACAGCTCTTGACCTGCTAAATTCATTGTAAATCAATGTATAGCCGTACTTGCACGCAAGCGTTAAAGGATTATCCACCCATTGCGCCTGCATTATATCCTTATCCTTGAAAACATTGTGGATATACTTGTCCCTTATTGTACTTGTTTCTACTTGCGAATATCCGCCAATCAAATCTGTTGTTGTAACGCTTTCATCACCGTTTATCCAGACAACCGGCCTTCCGAACTCTTTCGCCGCTTGCAAGGCAAGAATAGTTTTGCCGCAGCCTGTCGGGCCGATAATATGGACAGGGTATTTTAAAGAAATCCAGCTTTTTACCCTTTCTTTAACAGACTTGACTGAGCCGGTCTCTATCCAGTTTTTAATTTCAGGCACCAGATACTCAGATTCCACATTTTCCCTTTCCAAATCTTTTCTCATTTTTGATAAGGAAGAATCAATCTGCTCCAAATTTTCTTCCATATACTCCATTTTTCTCTTTTTCTTTTCAGCCATGGTTTCGTGGACTTGTCCGCCTATTGCCTCTCGCTTATGCGATGCATTGTATTTCATTGAAATTACCTCCTTTTTAATTAGCTTTCAAGAAAGATAAATCAGGGTTTATATAAGTATTCTGTTTCGTTTTTTGTTTCGGAAACCGAGAATAAAAGAGAGTTATGCCTACTTGGGTTTTGGGATTACGGCTTTTTAATGCCTTTAAATTCGCTTATTTTGATTATCTTCTCTCTTACTGCTTCCTTCACGAATTCGCTCTTTGTTTTGTATCCCAGCTCCAATTTTTCTATTATGGATTCTATCTGCTTTATTAAGTCATCAGGCAAGGGGATGTTTGTGTATTTTCGCATACCTATACTTTATGCACATTTGGTTTTATACTTTGCCGTATCCCTATATAACAAGCATAGCCGACAGGTAAATGATGCATCAGAATGTTTATAAACACCCTGTGTTTTATGAATAGGGTTATGGGGTTGAAACAAAAAAAGAAGGGGCAGAGCTCAATGAATAAAAATACGGATTTGAAAAATAAAAGGATTGTTACTCCTCAAAAGGAGGGGGGGGGGCGTTGATATCCCAAACAGCCATTTTACCCTCCAAAAGAGAGAGGTGCGCTTTGATGTCTCAAACAGCTATTTCTTATAATCTCGCTGCAAATGTTTTGTTCAGCAAGTTAAATCCAGGCGAAAGTATTCTCCTTTTATGTGATAAAACAAGCGAATATAAGCTGATATTAAAAAACCTTATGCAGGCGATGGGCGCTGACAATTATACTGTGGTTTATGTTTCGCACAAGACAAATGAAATAAATTGCGGTTTCAATATTCGCAAGTGCGCTTTCAATGTATTAAATGCAAATTCTATCTATGAAATAGAGGATGAGCTAAAGCGCGCCATTAATGCGGCGCAAAAAAGCAAGTCAGGCCTACTTTTAATAGCTGATTGGTCAAATTTAAATCCAGAGCAATGCGATATATTCCTCTCGTTCATAAAAAGAGTCATTGATAATTACGGAGTGCTTCCCCAGCCGAGGCGGGGGAGAGCTAATGCAATAAGGCAAAATATGCATTTTCTTATGGTCAATGCATTTGAAACAGCAAAGATGAGCGCGGAATTCATGCAAAGGCTTGTCTTATTTCACCAAAGAGTTTATCTCTTTCAGGAGAACTGCCATAGCTTTTGCCTTCCTGTTGCTTCGCCTTCATCCCATGCAATAAACCCTCAGACCCATATTCTGCCTCGGGAATTATTGGAAAAAATCGCAAAGGACAATCTGGAGCTGATTATGCTCTTATTTTTGGAAAAAGGCAGCAAGTCAGGATACCAGCTCCTGAAAGAGATTGCCCAGCATTTTCATTGCATATTGTCCCAGGGCACGCTTTACCCTTTGCTTTACCAGATGGAAAAAGAGAATAAGATAGTCAAGCAAAACGGCAAGGGAAGGGAGATTATTTATTCGCTTGCCCCACAAACAGAAACCAGCATGGGCTCAATGAAAGAGACTTCGCTTCAGGCATACCAGCATATGTCTGGTTTTTTAACCACGGACAGGGTGTGGCCAGCATAGTTTCGGATTCCGAAACAAAATGAAAAACAAAAAGAAAAACTAACCCTGTCTTTCTTTCTTTTACTCCTGCCGAGAAAAAAACATTATATATTCTTTTCAAAATAGAAACAATAGTTACGCAAAGTAACAAACAAGGGGGTATTAAAAATGGTTGGAAGAACACCAGACTCATCAGGGCTTGCAGAAGTCTTGGACAGGGTTCTGGACAAAGGATTGGTTGTAGACGTGTGGGCAAGGGTAAGCCTTGTCGGAATTGAAATATTGACTGTTGAAGCAAGAGTAGTAGTCGCTTCAGTAGACACATTCCTGCACTATGCGGAAGAGATTACAAAGATTGAGCAGGCAGCGATAGCCGCTCCCGCAGCTGCATAAAGGAATGCCGGATAAAACAATAGCTTTTTTTCTTTTTTGTTAAATAGTTAATTGTATAAACAAAAAGGAGATGGAGAATATGGCGGAAACAAAAGAGTCAAAACCGAAAGAAGAAAGGCCAAGCGGCGAAAAAGCCGCAAAAGCTGAAAAACCTAAGTTCGAAGCTAAAAAGCCTTTAGGTACAAGTGTCAGGTCATATCAGCGGGGCATTAATGCGGAAAAGCAAAGGATGGCGGATGCTTCAAGAAAATTTGAAGCGAATGTTAAATCATTAGAGGCAGGATTCAAACGTTCCTCAAAAGACATTGTTACAGGCGCATTGCTGATGCGGGAAGAGGGAGCCAGAGAAATGAAAGCAAAAGTGGGAAGGTTTCAAAATGACATTAAGGCAAAGATAAAAGCTGACAAAGAATCCGTGTCGCGCTTCAGAGGCAATGTGCAGCACCTTTCGAGAGAGTGTCGGTCTCTTTCAAGAGAATTTCAGTCTTACGCAATAAACGCTTTTTGGGGCAGATAAAAACTGAAAATGGCAGCTGAAGACAAGGCTAACGCAGTAATTGGATACCTAAAAAAGCAAGGGCCTGCAAATACATTCCGCATGGCCCGGGATTTAGGCATAAACAGGAATGAGCTGCTTATCCTAATCAATGGGCTGGAGCAGAAGGGCGCTTTGGTGTTTAAATCCGGCATAGCCAGATTTCTCAAACTTCTCCCCGAAGAAAAGAAAGCAAAGCCGGAGCAAAAGAAAGCAAAGAGCTCACCCCCGAAACCAAGAAAGAAAATTGCGCTCAAGCCAAAAGCTTCTCCCATAAGAAGAAAAGCCAAAAACCCGTTTTCAGCCATGGAGATTTTAAATCTTCTCAACGAAAGTCTCCAGGCTGAAAACAGGCGGCTTAAGCAAGAGCTGTCAAAGTCAGGGGATACCATTAAAATACTGGAGGAAAAAGCTTCTCACCCAAGGATTATCACAAGGACAGTCATAAAGAAAGTGCCTGTTATAAAAAAAGTTCCTGTTATAAAAAGAGCGCCTGTTGAGGCAGAGAAAAAGGGGATATTGCCAAAATTAAGGCTGCCTAAATTGGAAATTCCAAAGTTTAAGATGCCCAAACTAAAACTGCCTAAATTCAGGCTTCCAAAGCTAAGGCTGCCAAAGCTAAAGAAGTACAAAAAGCTGCTTCCGCTTCAAAAGCTGAAATCTGTTAAAGAAAAGCCAAAAGAGCTTAAGCAAAAAATAAAAGCATGGAAGCCGAAAATCAGCTTTGCTAAGGCAAACAAGTATCTGCGGAAGACAAACAAATACCTGCGGAAAAAATTGCCCCTGAAAAAAGCAGTTTCCAGGAAGAAGAGGTAATTATGCGGCAGTCTTTTCTTAACCAAAAGCAGATGGCGGATGTTTCTGCAGAGATTGGGAACTGCAGGCAGAACATTGAATTCTATAGGGAGATAATCAAAGGGCTGAAAGAAAAAATACAGAATCTGGAAATTAAATCCTAAGCGCTCTGTTCCTGTATTGCTCTGAGCCTGAATCCGGCATTATAGAAAAAAGCCGGCCTTCGGCGTGAATTCTTTGCTTGTTTTAACAGCAATTTATTCATTGAATCGCGGCGGAGCCCGGCTTTATCCACCCAAAGCCTTATATAAGGATGGAATTTACCAATAAAACATATTTAGGGGATAAAAAATGGATAATCAGTTCAATAAAACAGATTTGGCAAAAAAGAATAAGCTTGAAAAGCGGCTTTGTAAGAAAGCAGGTGAAAGAACAGTTACTGATGTCTTAATGGATATTGGCTCCAATACAAGAGTGAGGATAAAACCCCTGGCTGAAATGTTGCATGGCATTGTAAATTCTGGGTTTGCAGATACTATTGGGTGCAATATTCTTGCAGGATACAAGGATGGCGCTGCTTTGAGGTTTGAAAGGGAATTTCTTAGTGCAGCAGGCATGACATATTATTATTTTTTGCACAGGAATGGCGAGAATGTGGTTTATGCGCTCGAAAGCCAGCATGTATGCTTTAAGAGAGAATAGCACATTTAGGGTAAAATGACAGGCAGGCCTTCCGGCATAATTTCATGTATTTATTGTTTTAACAGCAATTTCTTCATTGAATTATAGCGGAGCTCGGCCTTTCAAAAGGTATTTAAACAAACCTTTTCTTATAACTCTTATGCCAAAGTCTACCGAGCAGGGTGAAGGTAGGCTTCGAATGAAGTGTGAACGAAATGAGTAAGAAGAAAAAAGACATCTTAGACCAGATAAAGGAAGCTGCTGAAGACTTTGAAGGAGATGCAAAAGCAATGATTGAAACAGCTAAAACAGTCATAAAAGACATGCAGGAAGCTGTCAAGCCTGTTCTTATTGAAACATCAGGCAGTGTTACATCTTCATTTGCAACAGAAAGATTGATTGCTGACAATAAAGGCGATGCAAGGGCATTATACGATAAAAGCAGGTTTGGGGCTTTATTGGGGCCTGACAAGATACAATATTCTTTGCATGAAGGGCTGTTCTTGTTGGAAAGAGGCAAGATGGATGTTTTTGACAACAAGAAAGCTTTAACATTTGACACTTTTGTTAAAAGGGCAAGAAAGGTTGAGCCTAACTTCTGGATTCGCTACAGTGTTTTCAAGGACTTGAGGAACCGCGGTTATATTGTGAAAACAGCATTGAAGTTTGGCGCTGACTTCAGGGTATATGAAAGAGGCATTAAGCCTGGCGAGGACCATGCAAAGTGGATTGTGTATCCTGTGCATGAGGGAGATGCATTGACATGGTATGAGTTTGCTGCTAAAAACAGGGTTGCGCACTCAACAAAGAAAAGGCTGTTGTTAGGCATTGTGGATGATGAGAGTTCTGTGACTTATTATGAATGCAAGTGGATAAGGCCCTGACATAATTGCAGCCATTGTTTTCTGGGGACTGGAGCAAAGCGGAATGTCGCCAAGGGGAGTCTGACGGCGTACTGTCAGGATAGGTGAGAGTTCTGTGACTTATTATGAATGCAAGTGGATAAGGCCTTGATTGAATATTCTATACATCGTAATTATTCAGTTTTCTGAAGCGTTCTAAGGATATTGTAATTTAGATGCATAAAGTTTATATACTTAATATGTATATTATACATATTAAGAAAAGGAGAGTGATTATATGAGGAAAATACAAACAATCGCTACGAACG
>JAHJRD010000002.1 GCA_018830945.1 Nanobdellota archaeon
CCTCAAGGAACACTGAGGAGTCCACGAAATAAACAGGCAGGCTATCTTTTCTCTTCTCAAGCTTTTTTATTGTGCTTTTTTTCATCAGCGTATCGTATGGCTTCTGCATTTAAAAGAATTGGCATTTTGGATTTGGAAGACTTCCGGAAAAGGCGGAAAAACCTACTCAGCCTCTTCCCATAACTTATAAAACAAATTCTTCAGGTTTTCTGCAAACCCTATATTATCAATAAATATAACCCCTCCGAACACCATAGGGTCCTCATGAACAAGCTTAAGCAAAACTTTCCTGCTGTCTATTATGTCACATCTTATGAAATCAGTGTCAAGCCTTTTAACATTAAACCCCTTTGGATTTTTTCTGTTCAGCTTTTCAAGAATCTTCGGAAGCTTGGCATTCGCAGGGTAGATTGCTTTAAAACTAACCCCTCTTTCAGTTGCTTTCTCAATTTCCTTTTCCCAGATTGTCTTGCTTTTTCTGTTTGATTTTGGCTTGTGGTGTATGTTAATTATCTGCAAGACTTCTTTTTCAGCTTCCTGGAAGGTTCTTAATTGTATTCTTCTGTTATCTTCCGGTATAGTTCCCAACTCAAAGAATGGCGTTGCTCTTCCTTCCTGCCTGTCAAACAATGTCGCAGCTTCCTGAAGCGTGCTGATAATTTTCTGCTGCTTTTCCTCATGATTCTTGACAAGCCTTGATATTGTTTCTGACGCATTCGGCACATAAAGCCTCTTCGGCCTTTCTGATGTCTGCATTGCAAGGCCTCTTTCCTTGTTTTGATTTTCCGCCTTTCCTGAAAATATTCCGCCATCCCAACCGCATTCTTTATAAGGATTAGATTTATCTAAATGCTATGCATGAATTTTTCCCTCACGAGACAATAAGGCCTGTTCAAAATGAATTCATGGACAAGGTGAAAGAGGCTTTGGAAAATAAGCATCACCTTATAGTGCACGCGCCAACCGGAATTGGAAAAACCGCGGCAGTTTTAACGCCAGCTATTGAGCACGCATTAAAAAACAAGACAACTGTGTTCTTCTTAACATCAAGGCACACCCAGCACATGATTGCTGTTGAAACCTTAATCAATATCAACAATAAGAATAAGATAACAGCTGTTGACATTGTTGGAAAAAAGCACATGTGCGGCCATAAGGGGATTAATACGCTTACATCATCAGAGTTCTCAGAGTACTGCAAGGCAGTAAAGGAAAAGGATGAATGCGAATATTATTCAAACTTCAAGAAAAAAGGAAAGCTGACATTTGCAGCAGAATTATTAATAAATCAAATGAACAAGCCAGTCCATGTTGAGGACCTTGTGAGGAAATGCAAAAAAGAGAAAATCTGCCCTTTTGAGGTTGCCTGCAATATAGGAAAAACAGCAAATGTGATTATCGCTGACTACTACCATGTATTACACCCGGGCGTAAGGGAAACATTGTTCAAGAAAACAGGCAAGAACCTTGCAGACTCAATAATCATAATGGACGAAGCGCATAACATCCCTGCGAGGGCAAGAAAGCTTTTGACATTCACATTAAGCACATACGCGATAGAGCAGGCGATTAAGGAGGCAAAATCAGTAGAGATGGAAGAGACAGCAAAGCACCTTATGGAATTGCAAAAAACAGTTGAAGCATTCGCGTCAAAAATAGATTTCCAAAAGCATGAAGCATTAATCTCAAAAAAAGAGCTTTTCGGAAAGATAGAAGATATCACAAACTATGAATTATTCGCAGGAACACTCCATACAATCGGCGATGAAATCATAGAGACAAAGAAGAGAAGCTTCTGCACGTCAATAGCTAATTTTTTAGACGCATGGACAGGGCCTGACAACGGCTTTACAAGGATCGCATCAACAGGGTTTTTAAAATCAGGAAAAGCGTTTGCAGCAATCACATACAAGTGCCTGGACCCTTCAATACCCTTGAAAGAAATAGCGTCTTCAGCAAGAAGCATTATTGCAATGAGCGGAACTTTAACGCCAACAGACATGTATAAGGATTTATTAGGGTTTGAAAAGGCAGTATGCGCTGAATATGAAAGCCCTTTTCCAAAAGAAAACAGGCTAGGCCTTATTGTGCCGCAGACATCAACAAAATACACAGCAAGGAGCCCTGCAATGTATTCATTGATTGCAAGGAAATGCGCTGAAATAGCAAACGCAATACCAGGCAATGCAGCAATCTTCTTCCCGAGCTACAGGATAATGGAGGATGTGTATGCAACGTTCCGGACATTATACAACAGGACAATATTCACTGAGCAGCCAGGCATGGGGAAGGAAGAAAAAGCAGGAATGCTTGACTCATTCAAGTCATACAAAGGCATAGGCGCTGTTTTATTAGGAGTCAGCGCAGGCAGCTTTGGAGAGGGAATTGACTTAATGGGGGATTTTTTAAAAGGCGTCGTCATTGTCGGCCTGCCATTGACAAAGCCTGACCTGGAGACAGAGGAATTAATCAAGTATTTTGACTTAAAATACTCAAAAGGATGGGACTATGGCTACATAATGCCTGCAATTATCACAACAATGCAGAATGCAGGAAGGTGTATCAGAAGCGAGACAGACAGGGGCATTATTGTATTTCTTGATGAGAGATACTTGTGGCCGAATTACAGGAAATGCTTTCCAAAAGAATGGAACCTTAAAGTGTCATTGAATGCAAGGGAAGAGATTGCTAATTTCTTCAAAAGCTAAAAGGCCGCTGCCATACATTGCTTTATAGCATTATAAAACCATGTGAATCATTGAAGAGCTGCCTCCTTTTTTTGTGAATTATTTGCTTTATTTTCTGCTACAAAAATAGTGCGAAAAGCTTATAAACCCCTTATTTACACGTAAAGCTTATGGTTTCCAAACAAAGTAAACCTAAGAATGGAGAGAACATGAAAAGGGTCAGAATATTCATATGGGGAGATGTCCAGGGAAAATATTTCCGGGCTGCAATCCAGGAAAAAGCAGTAATGATGGACATTACCGGATATGTAAGAAACAAGGATGATGGAAGTGTTATGGCTGTTTTAGAAGGAGATGAGGCTGATATTGATGATGTTATAGATTTCTGCAAGGAAGGCCCGAGAGGCGCTGCTGTTGATGATGTTGATGTTGTTGATGAGAATTATGAAGGCGATTATGAGGATTTTGAGATAAGGCTGTAAGATGGCTTTCAGCTTAAAAGACATTCTTGAAGGGATTCAGTCATTTCCTAATGTAACTCTTGCAGACATGCTGCATTTTGAGAATACTTTTGATGAAACCAGGGGCGCATTTTATGATTATCATTATGTTCTTGTTGCCCCTAATGTTCCTGTTTACACCACGCCCGGGCTGAACAGAATTTTGCTGCAACTCCAAAACGAGCTTGGCTCTGACCATATTGAGCCGTGCAGGATAGACAGGAAAGTAATGGCTTACGGCAGGATTTATTTCACAACACAGCCTGACAAGGAAGTTGAGCATTATCAGTGCGGCATTGTCACACTAATCCCTAATGCAAGCCTTGCAGTGGAAATAAAAGCAAGAGTCATGGATGACTGGTATATCGCGCTTAAGGAGCTTAATTTAAAGAAATTCAGAAGGATGAAGCTGAGGGACAGGACTCTCAGAAGGCATTAAAGGCAAGCTTTGCTTTCAATGATTTTATTATTTTTTAATGTAAGAATTAAGTGAATTGCAGGGGCTTTTTCAGCAATACATTTATATAAAACAAGAACATTCTTTCTATGAAGGGTGATGATATTATAAAATCAAATGATACACTATATAAAAGGCTTAATGATTATATAAACAAGCAATCTGCCAAGGCCGGCGGAGTATTAACCATGGCAGTCGGCACAGGAGGCGGGGCAGGTGTTGCAGCAGAGAATGAATCCTATGCACTTTGCGGCATCCTAACCGCATTAAGCCTGTTCTTTATCGGAGCAGCTGTGACATATTTTCAGCAGGCAGCTCAGGCAAGCTTCAGGCGCGATGTTGAGATTAGCAAAAAGCCAGGCGGGCTTGAGAACAGCATAGAAGAAGACTGATTTTTTATTTCACGTACTTTACAATCCAGCACTCACGCAGAATAAACAATTTTCTTTATCGCATACTCAATGCCTAAATTCCCAAATATCCTTTCAATGTCTTTTCTTTTCTGCCTGCTTACTAATATTCGCCCATTGCCCATATTAATAATGTCCTTCCCATCTATCAGTCCGGGATAGCTTTTCACAACCTTTTTTCCGCCATAATAATACCAGCTTTTCCTGCCATGAAGTATCTGGGAAAGCCTGACCTGCATAAGCCTCAGCCCAACATGGAATTCAAACAGGTAAAATGCCCTAAGCCCCAATGCCTCATTCCCAAGCGCAAGCAACCCTGATGAATAAACAAGCTTCCCTTCCTCCATCATTTTCCGCATTAATGACTTATCCTGTTTTCCCATAACCAGCCCTTGATATTCCGGGTGCAGCCTTACTTTATATTCTGCATTGAGCCTTGATGTAATCATCTCAATTTTCTGCTTAAGCAAAAAAGGCATTTTTTTCTTGGAAGCAAGCACAAGCAGGTCAATGTCAGAGTGCCTTTTGCTGTAATCTCCTCTTGCAAGGCTGCCGTAAAGGAAAACAGCAGAAATATCCTTAAAAGCAGGCATTTCATTTACAAATGCATCCACTGCCTTGTTTTCCCCATTCATATTATTTCCCCTGCAGCAAGGAGCGCGAATTTGCGCAGCATTTCATACTTCTTGCCATTTTGCGCGCGGTAGGCAACTGCATTTCTTAAATTTCTGTCAACAAGGTCGAAAAGCTCACGAAGCTCTTTTGAAAACATTCTGGCATTCTCAATAATCAGCCTTGCCCTGTTTTCATGGCTGTAAGAATGCATCTCCAATTCAGCAAGCTTTGCCTCTATCAAGCTTATGCCTGCATAAAAGTAATTTTGCGCAGCAACTGTCCTGTACGCAACCTTTGAGTCATTGCCGCTAGCCCGCTTAAACTTTTCATGCATGTCTTCTGCAATATCGAGATGCACCTTTGCGATTAGAATATGTATCTTTTTGTCCATTTTCTTTCTGTTTAACAATATAAACAGAAATAGTATATAAGCCTTCCTGTTTAAGATGTTAACCAGAAATGCCAGCCATCAAGCCCAATGGAATCCTTTTGCAGCTTCCTGCCTGATTTCTGTGAATATTGAAGCATAACCCGGAACCTTGGGCGCTTTCCTGTTGATGCCCATTCTTTTAATGTCATACAAGCTTCCTGGATAGCACCTGAGCGAGTCTGTATAAGTGCTTTTCAGCATGCTCCTCAGCTTTTGCCAGTTAAAGAGCCCGTTATTTTTCCCTACTTCTATGAGAAGCCTATGCTCTGCAAGGGGCAGGTACTGGCAGATGTTGTCTGTTGCTATCGCCCTTTGCTTTTGCTTAAAGCCGTCAATCAGCGCCTCAACAAACAAGCCAACATCAAACTCCATTGAGCCCTTTTTCCTGAATGCGTCAATTGTCTTTGTCCTGCTGTAGAATGCCTCAAGGGTTTTTTCATCCGCATTCCTAAGGCTGAAATAGTCTTCAACGCATTTATTGACATTCTTTCTTTCATCAGGGTTTGTGTTAAGCCTGATATCCGCCATTTTAAGCGCGCCTGCCAGGATGTGGAGGTCTTTCAATAACAGTTTTTCAGGAAAAGTGAAAATCTTATAGACATAGTCCTGGTAAAGCGCCCCTTTCCTGTGCGTCATGAGGTCTATGACAAAACATATAAATTCCCCGATTTCCCCTGCATTAGCAAATAAGTCGTTGAGGTAAACAACACCGCCCTCTTTTTTTGGCTCTTTTTCAAACGGGTTGAACACATCTATATTTTCTATGTCTTCGGCAGCATCGTGCAGCCATGCAGCAGCGATTAAGGCATCCTGATACTTTGACTGAAGCGTAAGCTCGCCTGTCAGCAATGCAAGTTTTGCAAGGTGGTCATGGGTGTAAGGCAGGCCAGTGTCTCTTGTTATGCCTTTGAAGAGCTGGTATGCAAGGCTGCTGGCGTACCCTTCAGCTGATTCGCCTTTCTCAATCTTCCTTATGGGCTGCATAATGGCATATAATTAAATGGTTATATAAAAGGCTTGTGATAAGGAAAAGCAGTAAAGGCGGATTTCTGCGGCTAAAAAAGGGCGGTAAAGGCGGCTTTGGTTTTATTGCTTTAATTGTTTTTCAATGAAGGAAATAAGTGAATTGGAGGGGCTTTCATAACATCTGCCTTTTTAGTGGCAACAAACAGAAAGGCTTAAATATGGGCTGTATATTACGCTATTATCCCAAGAAATAGCGCATAATGGGAGCAAATAAAATGAAAACACCGGAAGCAGAGCTTGAAAGGCTGGTTGAGGAAGCGGGCAAGAAAGCGAAAGCCATGTCCAAATTAAGAGGCATGCACCCTGATTGTGAGAGAGGAATAGAAGTCTGTGAAGCCATAGAAGGGTATTATGCCGCCGCTAAATCAGCCCTGAAAAAAGGCGAACTCAATGCTGCTGTAACAGCCTTGCAGTTTCAGAGTTCTTGTGTTAAAGCATACATTAGCGAACTGGCGATGTTTCAGCCGCAACTTCGTTCATTTTTAGCAGAAAAGGGTATAGAAATGCCAGCACCAGCAACAAGAATGATAGATCTTGGAGAGTTGCAATTTTCCAGTCCTCAAGCAGATATTCGCAGCGGAAGAGGGCGGATAACAGAAGGAGGCATTCAATATAAAGGAATGGATGCTTTGCTCAAGCAGTATGAGGTGGCACTTGGAATTGAGAAATGGGGAGAGAAAAAGAGTTTTATAAATAATGTCAATAATATACTTGAGCCGGAGGAGATAAACAGGTTTTTGCAGGTGACAATAGCTTACAAAGCGCACGAAAAATATGGTAACAATACAGGGCTTTTTGTAACACGGCTGATTCAGAACAGCTATGACGCCGGCTACGATAGTTTCCGCCTTGACACAAGGGCATTAAAAGAACTGCATTTTATAGGATGGGGAGCAAGAGGCAAAGATGGAAATCCGCTGGAGATTACTATAGAGGGGAATGCAGGGGAGCACTGCGGCGATCATGCAGAACGCTTAATAATCAGCATTGCAGGGAATGCAGGGCACTTCTGCGCCTATGAGGCAGAAGACTCAACAATCACTATTGGAGGGGATGCAGGGGCTTATTGCGGCCATGATGCAAAAAGCTCAACAATCAGCATTGGAGGAAATGCAAGTAAAGACTGCGGCTGGAATGCAAAAAGCTCAACAATCAGCATTGCAGGGAATGCGAGAAATGCATGTGGCTTTGAGGCAGAAGACTCAAGAATCACTATTGGAGGGGATGCAGGGGACTGGTGCGGCTCCAATGCAAAACGCTCAATATTCAAGGCAAAGAAACCTGAGACGTTGGAAAATATGAAGAAGTATGTTGGAACAGGCAAGGGCAATAGGATATATTTTATACAAGCAGATGGGAATGAGGAAGAACTGCCTGAACAAGAATGGGGACGAATAAAATGAGCAAAGGCAAGAATATTGAAGGATTGACAAAAACAGAGAATCCTGAGCAAAAGTTTGATGCAGAGCTCGGGTTTGCAAGCCTGGTGCACAGGTGCGTGTCCCGCAAACAGGTGATAGGGAAAAAGGATTTGCCAAGCCTAATAAAAGCAGTAGAAATCTTTGAAGCAAAGGAACTTGCCTTTCCTGCTGCTGAAATTTCCGCATATGCGGCAGACATCACAAAAGACCCTGCATTATATGAGAAGGCAATCGCAAACTTTGAATGCGCGCCTGGCGGAGAAAGCGTGAATGCATGCATTATAGCCCGCTTAAAAAAGAAACAAGCCAAAGCAATAGAAAAGCTTAAGCCAAAGCCGAAATTTTCAGGAAAAGCACTTGCAGAAAGAATCCTTATTTCACTTGAAGAAAAGGTCAAGAAACAAAACATCAACAATATGCATGGTGTTTTGTTCATGGGGGAGGCTGATAAAGGGGGAGACAGAATCCATCCCTGTGTTCTGCTTGCGAAGAACGCTTCAGCAGCAATCGCATACGCTCTTATCGGAAACACTGAAAGGGCAAGTGAAATGCTGAAGGGGATAGAAGAGCACATAGGAAAAGTGAAATTTGGCAGACTCTACTATAACAACTCTGAGAGCAATGCATTGCTCACAAAAGACAGCGCGCTTGTTGCTGCATTATATTCAACCCTTGGGAATAAGGACGAAGCGCTTGCTATATTAAAAGACATAGACAAATGGATAGGCAAAAAGAATTCTCTTTACTGTTCCGGTACAAATACTGCCTATTGCCAAATAATATCTCCTGAAGCTATAACAACCGGTGCAAACGCAGCAATGGCGCTGGCATTCGCATCAGTCGGGAACAGGCAGAGAGCAGGGGAATTGCTTGAGGGGATAGAGCTTAAAATAGGCAGGCAGCGGGGCCTCTATAGGTATCGCGCTGAAAAAAGTAAATTCAATTCTGGAGGAGTAAGCGATACAAGCATGGTTGCGGCAGCGTATGCAGCAACAGGAAATAGCGATATGGCTGCAGGCATAGCAGAAACATTGCGCCTTAAGAAGCACAAGGACACTTTTGTTGCGGTAACCTATGCGCTGCTTGACAAGACAAGAAGAAAATGGCAAGAGTATTAAAAGAAATGAATAGGGAGAAATAAAAATGAAAACACCAAAAGCAAAGCTTGAAGAACTGGAACATATGCTGGTTAACTCTATTAATCATGAACTTAGCACATTTTATAATCCCTGTTTTCATAATGAACCGGGATATGACTACGATTTAGATGAAGACATTCCAATGGAAGTTATAAGAGAAGTTATCAAAAGGTATTTGGATGTGGGCTGGCAAGCGGGATATCATAAAAAATGGGGCATAAACAGGCACGGCGGAAAGATAGATGTTATCATATTCAGAAAAAGAGGGGTTTCCGAAGCAGGTGAAACAGAAAGCCTAGGGGAGGAATGCAGGGGGTGTAATTTAACAAAACAAGAAAAAGAAAAGCTTGGGCTTGACAAAAAAGTGCAGATAGTTTGGGATGATGAGATACAAGGGTTTAAGGCTGAAGGCAAGGCGGTGGATGTTATCCCCCTGGGAACGCCTATGCTCGCCAGAATCTACTGTGTCTCTTGCGATTACGGCGGGGATACTTCGTATAAGGCAACAAGAAATGCGGTGCCTTTTGACAGGATAAACGAAGCATTCAACGCTTACCTTAAGGAAAATCCATACAAGACATCAATGGAAGGGGTGCGGGCGAAGCTTGATGCAGCAAGGCTGGATGCAAACGCCTCTTTGCTGGAAAAAGCAAAATATTTCAGTGTAGGAAACCGATACTCAACCAAGATGTCCAGTTTAGGCTTGGGGATAGATGAGAAGCCGCAGAAAACAATAATTGTGCCTGTTGCACTGTATCGTGATAAAGAAAAAACAAAAAAAGGAGGCAAGTAAAATGACAGCCAATCCATGCAAATCAAGGATAATGAAAGAAAGCGGAGAAATCTTAGAAGCGCATTTCCACAACGGCTTCCATCCTGCGAAGGATATTATAGCCCTGAAAGCAGAGGGGCTTGAAGTGATAACCGCAATGGAGCTTGCAGAGGCAAGAATTGCAAGCAAAGATATTCCTCCTGTTGTCAGGGAGATTTGGTCCCCGCAATTTAACTGCGTCGCTGGCAAAATACGCGCGCCAGGCAGCCCGATTCTCACAGATATGTTCTTTTTAGCTGAGAATTTCAATTACATGCTCAACGGAGACATACTTGTTGCATCCCGCGAATACAGCCCTATCCTGAGGTTTCCGGAAAAAGCACAAGAAAGACACAAATATGGCAAGGAGTTTTATCTTGATGACGCCATTGTTAATGAGCTTATGGCTCATGCGGAAACAGACCCTAAAAAAGCAATAAAAAGCGGGGTCCTGCGCATACAGGGCTGGAGAGGCGGATTGGCTGACCGCTATTTTATGGAACTGCCTACAATGTATCTTGCAGGATACCCGCTCGCGCAGTTCCTTTTCAGGAATTTTGCAGGACCATACGGCCGCTTTCTCAACAGCCTTGGGGAAACAAGCATCCCCGTCGCTGCAGCGCACTCAAATTACGCAACGCGGCAGGAAAAGCCGTTCGCAAGGCCTTTAGTAATGGGGCATATTGACTATCCTGAACTTGACGGCGATAATGAAGATGTATATAATGGATATCATTCCATCCTTTACGGCAGTGTTTGCGGAATGCGCCGGATACACGGAGCTAATGCACAATGATAGGCGCTTTTTTTGAAGGGCTTGATGAAATAATGAAGAATTATGAAGCATATCTGCCATGCACACCAAAGCCATTTGAGCTTACGCCTGTAGCACATAGAGCATTCAGGGAAGCTTGTGGTCTGGAATTGCCAATCTTGACGCCTGAGCAGATTAATCTTTTTCTGCAGGCAACGACCGCATTTCAGGGCAGTAAAAACTACTCATTCAATACAGGATTGTTCCTTTCAAGGCTGATGCAGGACAGCCATAAAGCGGGGCATTCAAAGTTTGACCTTGATACCAGTGCTCTGGATAAGCAAGTGGAATATATTGGATACGATCTTTCTGGAACAGAAAAGTGCCCAGTACAACTATTGATACGAAACAATGCAGGCTATGGATTATGTGAGCATGCAAGATATGTGAAGGTTTATGCAAGGCGCGTTGGCGACTGGTGCGGAATGAACGCCCAAGACCTTACAGTCATCGCTGAAAAAGTGGGATATGGCTGCGGCGACCATTCAATGTGCATGACAGTCTATGCTGACGAAGTGGGGAACTACTGCGGCTTTGATTCATGCAGAATGACAGTGCATACCGGAAAAATAGGAGAGAATTATGGGTGCGGCGAAGAAGAGATATGGAAATTTACATTAAAAGAGCGCAGCCTAAGAATGATGGCAAAGCTGAAACGCGCGCTCGCAAACGGGCTGTAAGCCAAAACATATGCAACACACGAAGAATTATCTCACATACCTTACAATCCAGCACTCTTTCAATGACTTGATGTCAGCAAACCTTGATATGATTTCCTTTGCTTTCTCAACATTGAATTTCGCGTCAAGCTTTTCAGCCTTCAGCCTTCCAAACTCAGGCTTTTCATACGATGCAAAATTTTTCAATGAAGAAAACAGCTTAAGGCTTTCTGAAACAGAGTAAGAATCGCCGTCTTTTTCAAAATACCCTTTCTTTACCAAGATAGTAATCAGGTCATACAAGTCAGAGAACTGAACCCCTGACTTTGCAAACAATTCAGCAGGCTTGAACCTTGCCATCTGCATTGCTGTCTTAAACACCCTGTCCTGCTGCGGCGACAGCTCCTCAAGCCCGAACTCAAGCAGCTTTGAGCCCTCGCCTGAATCAACATTAGTCATTGCTTTTCCAGAAAACAAGTCAATCAATAAATTAAACTCATCCTTGCCCTGCCTGCACAGCATGAACACAGCAGGAGACAATACTGTTGTTACTTTAATGCCTTCCATCAGCTCCAAGTCTCTTGCAGTAATCTTCGGCGTGATAAGCAAAAGCATGTCCTCAACAGCGTCGTCTGAAAGAGATGACTCATTCATTGAAAGAATGTTAACAGCCTCACCGCCGTGCTTTGTCCTTCTTGGCCTGATATTGACAAACAAAGGCAAATCAATAACTCCGGTTACAAGCGCTGTGCCAACAGGAAGGTCCTTAATCTCTTTTTCAGTTTCAGCTGTAATCCCCTCAATTGAATTTGACAATGCCTTTATGTCATGGGGGTTAGTGACTTTCATTATTATCTGCGTTGATACTTGTGAAATTACGCTCTTATCCAAACGGCTCGGCCTTTGCGAAATAACGCACATGCCCATTCCGAACTTCCTGCCTTCTGCAGTAACCTGCCTGATGATAGAGCTTGACTTTGCCTCTCCAAAATTGCGTTCAGGGCAGAAGTTCTGCGCCTCCTCAATTACCAAAAAGAAAGGGGGGATGTTGCCTTTTTTTCTTGCAGTGAACAAGTCGTTTGTAATCTTATAGACAATCACTTCCTGCACCTCAGGCGGAATGCCGCGAAGATTAATTATCGAACACTTGTCCTGCTGAACCAGCTCAGAAGAAAGCGTTGGATTCTCAGACAGCAGGTCAAGCTTTTTAATGTATTCAAGCATGTTAATCAATGTCCATTTTGAGCTGCTTTCCTCAGAAGCCTCTAATTCAAAAACAAGCTCATTAAAGTCAGCATTTCCGCCTAAATTCTTCAATGCAGAATACAATATGCCTAACTGCGAGCTTGAAAGCTTTGCAGGAAGAAGATGTATGAGCTCAGCAGGCGTAAGCCCCTTGCTGTTTAACTTTAACGGCTTTGCATTCGGGTTTAATTCAATGTCAGGGGAAAACTCCCTTACCTGCCTTGCATAGGCTTTTGGCTTTAAGCCGAATTCAGAAAGCTTTTCAGAATCAGTATTTGCGTTTGCCAGGGAAGAATACTCGCCGTGAGGGTCAATTATTACCAATGGAACTTTCTTGTCCAAAAGCTCCTCAAGAATCACAGCAGATGTATAGCTTTTTCCAGAGCCTGACTTGCCTGTCACAAAAATGTGCTTTGTTATTAATTTGTTTAAATCCAAGCTTATTTTCAGGTTCTTTCTTCCGTCCAATACGCCGATATAAGCTGCGTTTTTCAATGCCTCAAGCCCTAAAGTTGCTTTCACAAAATCATCATCAGCCCTTACAACCTCTGTATTGTATTCAAAGGGAAATGAAAGTGTTTTTAAGACATTGTTCTTATCCCTGAACCCTATGACATTGCAGTAGCCGATTGTGTTATTTGAAGTATGCTCAATCTCCATTATTTGTGCTAATACATTGCCAAGCTCCTTGTGAGCCACTTTCACATACCCGAACTTGTGCGCATTGCCCTCTACAGTGAAAGAGAAGGTGTTTGTTGAGACTTTTCCTGTAATTCTTCCTAAGGACATATTGGTTTTAATGGGCATTGTGTTTATTAAGATTGCTGTAATGGAGGATAGTGATAGAAGGAGCAGCCTCCGGCGTGGTTTTATTGTTTTCAATGGTTATGCACGCTAAAAGTGAATTTCTTGTTAGGGGCTTTTTCACTTACAAACGAGTAGCCTTTTCCTCGACTTCTCCGTTCCTCGCCCTGCGGTGCTCGACCTGACCAGCCCTGAGCTCGCCAGAGGCACAGGGTGCCTAACAGCCATTAGGCAACATAAGGCTCGGAGATTTCCTAAACCGCCAGCCTAAATTTTTCATAATCTTCTTTAGTTAATTTTACCTGATTTAAAATTTCCCGCAAAAGTCCCTTTCCAATTTCTTCATTGCCATGGACAGGAACAACGGTTATCCGGCCATCTGGATGCCTATACCTTATATGACTTCCTCTTTGATGAAGCTTTTCAAAACCCCTTTTTTCAAGAAGTTTACATAATTTTTTACCAGAAATTGTAACTAATTTAGTCATGATGCAACAGGAACCTCAACTTGCTGGATTCCTATAAATTTCAAGGGTTCATACAAGAATTCTTCGGCTTCTATACAAACTTGGATAGCTTCTTTCACTCTTGTTACAGCTTCTTCCACACTCTTCCCTTGACTATAGCATCCAGGAATATCAGGTACTTTTGCTACATAAATCCCATCTTCATCCTGTTCAATAATCACCGTATAATTTGAAAATTTTACCATAGAATAATTAGTGTACGAAGGAGTATATAAAAATATCGGAAATCTCCTCTGCCTTGCGCTCCACCCTCGCTCGCTAGGAACTTTTATTCCTAATTTTAGGAACTTTTATATCCAAAAACTTTATAAATAAATGGAACTTATATTCCTATATGACTGCAAAAGAAATCCACAAAGAGCACATAAAGGAGCACATACAGGAAATTGAAGATGCAATAGCAATAGGCATAGAAAGAAGGCCCGCAACAATCGGGCTACATGTTTCCGCGTGCTCGATAGAGCTCTTGGAATTGTACCTGCATGCAATGGGCAAGATAACCGCCGGGACAATGATTAAGCATGGATGGTTCAAGGCTCCCAAGCCCGGGCAAAAGATTGAGCCCTTGGCTGACAGGAAGCTCGGAGTCAGCTTTCCTGCAAAAGACGATATTCTTTCCCTAATGTATACCATAGAGGATGAAAGAAACAAGACAATATACGGCAAGCCAAGCAATGCCGGCGTAAGCGCGATTCTGGCGGCATTCCAAAAGCTGCACAAGATTATAAAAGAAAGGCTGCATGGCTTGGGTGAAGAAATTGAATAGGCAGACACCGCGCGCAATTGCCTATTGCTATGATGCATTGGGCTTTCTTTTTATGGAGCCTGATGCATATGCTCTTATAAACAGCATTTACCTGCACGGCTCTGCAGCAAGAGGCTCGCTTACGGAAAAAAGCGATATGGACCTGTTTTTAGATACGGCAGATGAAAACGCAGGAGCAATAGAAAAAATCGCTGTCAATGCGATAAAGCGGTTTTATAATTCAAATGATTATGAAAAATGGAAACGCCTTGGTTTTTTGCATACAATCTCAGTAATGGCAGGGGCATTGGAGAAATGGGAGCTTAAGCAAGGCATTATGGCTGACGGCATATTATTGTACTCAAAAAAAACCGCTTTAATGCCGGCTGAACGCAGGGTGATGTTCATATTTAAAATTCCAAAAATAAAAAAGAAATACCTGAAGTTTACAAGGGCCTTTTTCGGTAGAAAAGAAGCAGGGTACAAAGATAAGGGAATTCTTGGAAAAGTAAAAGGCGATAAGATAAGCGCGAATGCCATAATTGTGCCTAAAGAGAGCCAGCAGGAAACAGAGAGGGCGCTGCAAAAAGAAGGCATAGATTATTCCATGAAGGAGATTTGCCTTCTGTAATGGAGGATAGTGGAAGGAGCAGCCTCCGGCGTGGTTTTATTGTTTTCAATGGTTATGCACGCTTAAATGCCGAATATTTTTCGTATGGCAAAACTGATAATTTTAATAGATAGTTGGGATCTTTGCGTAATCTGCCAATAACCCCATAAGTATCTTTTAGCAGCCTTCCTATTTCTCCAATCCGCGCTCTCGCAACCCGCAGGCTGGCGTCAGCAATATCCCCTCTAACTGTTTCAAGCAAATCAACCTCACGCTCAAGATGTCCCTTAATTTGGTATAAAGCAAAGCCTACTCTTGGAACCACTTCAGGATTAAATTTTGCAAATTCACGCGGACTGTTAATATGCTTACGCGCCAATTCAAGCAGCCTCTTATTCTCATCAAGTCTTGCTTCACATCTTGGCTTTCCATCAAGCCTTTGTTTATATTCATTTTTTGCAAGTCCTAATAATTGCCCGTCTGGCAAATGATTAAATCTTCCTGCAAAAAAATTGCGGCATGCTTTTACATCCCCCTGGATAGCAGCAAATTGCGGTATATATTCATCTAAATCTGCAAGGCACTCTTCTGCCTGCCGGACATCCTTTTCCCTATTTTTTAAGTAACGTTGCGCACGGTCCAGGACCACCCTGTCAATAGCACCAGGCAAAAGAATATCTTCAAACCCCCCAATCTCTTCAATTTGCCTAAAAACTTCCTGCCTGCTTCCATTACAGCCATTTCTTCTTATTTCAAAAGCACAGGGAGCTATGTATGATTTCCAAATCTCTTCAGCAAGAGCCTTTGGGCGCTTTAATTCAGTTCTCCATTTAATGCCTAATCCTTTTGATAATTCCCTGCAATAATCTTCAATATCTCTTTTTGTCCTATCCGGCACCTCATCAATATAGTCACGAAATGTGAGCCTTATAATCTCATGCGGGTCTGCTAATTCTGCAAGTGTTCTCATGTCCGAAAAATCAGTAAACTTATACCCATCGTTAGTCAAAACAAGATTTTCAGAATGGGCGCATGTATGTATCAGCATGGAATCCAGAGTCATCATCTCCACAAACTGCTGCGCCAACCCCATCGCCGTTGCATTTGGCTTATTTTTTATTTTGGGGAAGGCATCATTTCCATTAAAAGATGCCCTAACAGAAGAAGGAGATAACCGCAAGAGATAAGCCTGGTCTGTGCTGTCCCCGCAATACCTTAATTCCCCATCATACTCAACCAGCAATGCAGCCCTGGGGGAATTTGCATTTCGGAATGCAATACTCTTTTCATTTCTAAGTATTTCCAGATTCCTGAATTCCCTTCTGCCTTGTGCTACCTCAAGCCCTCCCCATCGCGCGTGCCCTGAACCAAAATACGACATGCGCGTTTGCAAATCTGTGATAGAATTGTTTCCATTAGGCACGCCAACGCCCTTAATCTCTACAACAAACTCCTTGCCTGCCTGCTTAACAACAACGGGCTTTCTCTTGTAAAGCAAAACTCCTGTTCTTCCCTGGGGCTTGCTTTCATTGGTTGCATACATCAAAGCAGAGAACTCACTATCTTTATCTGAAGAGGTTCTAAGTATTGAGCCTGCATCAAACACTTCTCTTACTTGTTCTGGCAATGCCTCATAATCATTGCTTTTTTTAAAAGCCTTTATTTTTGGCTTTTCAACCCTCAGCGGAACAATCTGTGCTTTTCTGTGAGGATCCCATCCAAATACGCATCCTAAAAAACATTCTCCAAGATTCCTGTCTGTCCTGATTTGATGGCTGTCTGAAACTATTGCCTCTATTGTTTCGTCTTTCCCTCTGCAAAAACCAATAATGTTCCGTGTTTCTGTGCCAATATTTGGATATGGATTAGTCATCTTTTGGAAGGCCCTCACGAATTATCAATTCAGTTGTCTTTCATGGCTCTTTTGGGATGTTTTTTCATATTTAAAGCTTCCTATTCTGTTGTCACTTATTAATAGCGAAACATTTATAAACAGGAAAAGCAGCTGAAATAACAAGATTCAGGGGGTAAAATGAACGACTATGAAAAAACAGTCCTTAGAAGAGTTCTCGAAATAGGCGGAAAGCTGCTTGAGGGCGTTGCAGTTTATGGGCTATTCTATAATGCTATTAACCCGAATCAGGACAGCCTGCGCAACGCGTATATAGCGGCTGGAACAGGAGTTGCAGGAATATGCTTAGACAAGATTGGAAATAAGATTGTAAGCCATGTAAAGGAAATAAAGCATATACGCGAAAGAAAGCAAATACAAAAACAGCTTGAGGAAATCGTAAGTGAAAACAATATCAGGATGGGGCTTCCTGCTGAGACAAGGCCCGAAGACAGGGTGAAGGCAAGAGCTGCAGAATATGCAAGAATGCAAGGGAGAAAATGATGAGAAAAGCAATAATCCAGTTTACAAACAAATGCAATGCCCAGTGCAGGCACTGCGCGTATGAATGCGGGCCAAAAGGAGAAACAATGAATAAGAAAGACATTGAAAAGGTTCTGAAGCATTTGCCGGAAACAATCGAATATTTTGTTATATCAGGAGGAGAGCCCCTTGTGGCAATGGATGAGCTAAGGCATATGCTTTCATACATTAGAGAGCAAAAACTAATTCCAAATGCAAGAATCCATGTGGAAACAAACGGCTTCTGGGCAAGGGATGCTGAATCAGCTTATAGGGTATTAAAAGAGCTGCACGAGTTTGGTGTTCATGGTGTTGCGCTTGCAAGCATGGATAAGTTCCACAGGGAAGCAGGAATAAACACAGAAAATCTTGAATGGAATCCTTCAACTCCCATTTACCTTGCGCTGGAAAGGCTTTACAAGGAAACAGGAAGCACAAGGGATTATCCTATTGAAGTTGAGGCAAAGGGCGCAGTGCACGGAGTCCTGCCTGTCGGAAGGGCAAGGAATTTGCCTGAAGAGGAATTCGCAGTGCGCTCTGTGTGCGATATCAGCCTGGAGAATGAAGTTACAATAGACCCAAGAGGCATTGCATATCTTTGCTGCTGGAGAACTATCCCCTCAATCGGCTCTGCAATTGACAGGCCTGTTGATGAATTGGTTAGAGAAGCAAGCAAAGACAAAATAATGCAGGCGCTGCTTGAGCAAGGGCCTGAAGGAGCTGCAAAAGAATTGGGCGTTTACAAGGAAACTGATGAAGAAATATACAGGATAAATCCCTGCGTGAAGTGCGAGGAGATTTTTAGGGGTGTGAAATGAATCTTCTACTGCAAATAACAAAAGCATGCAACCTGCAGTGCAGGCACTGCCATGACAGCTGCGGGCCTGACAGGACAAGTATGGATGCGGAAACACTAGAAGTAGTTGTCGGCAATATTCCGCAAGGCGCAAAACAAATCATAATAAGCGGAGGCGAGCCCTTGGTTAAGCCAAAGCTTTTCTGGCACGCTATGGATTGTATTGCGGCTAACAGGCAGAATTTTCCTAAAGCTGTGCTTAGTCTCCAGACAAACGGCTTCTGGGCAAAGAATACAGATGCAGCATATGCCATACTAAAACAACTTTATGAAAAAGGGCTTGACAGGCTTGTCCTTACAGGGCTTGACAAATACCATGCAGAGCAGGGAATTGACTTAAGTTCGCTGAGTGAAACTGAAAGCCCTTTTGCATATGCAATGCAAAGGCTAGGGACTCCTTTTACAGTTATAAGAGAGGTAGATAACCAGGGAATAATGCCGTTTGGCAGGGCAAAGGACTTGCCTGCGGAAGAACAGGCTAAAAAGTCCCAGTGCGAGGTGCCATGGGGTTTTGACAATCATCTTACTGTTGACACAAGCGGCCAGCTTTATCCTTGCTGCTGGAAAGCTACTCCTTCAATGGGCTCTGCAAAAGACAAGAGTATTGAAAATATTCTAAGGAATGCAAAGAAGAATAAAATATTTCATGCTCTTGAAAGAGGCGGGCCAAAAGAAGCTGCAATAAAACTTGACATTTACAGGGAGCAGGATGAGCAGCTTTACAGGCACGAATGCAGGATGTGCGAGGAAATCTTCAGGGGGATGAAATGACAGCATTTGAACAAATCAAAGACAGCCTTGAGATGACTGCTTTGGTTAGAAGTGCTGTTACTGATAATACAGAAGAGGTTTCATTAAAGCATGACCTGACAATGGAAGAATATACCCTTTTCAAGAAAATGTATGTAAATGACCCTTACAGCACCATAGGGCATATGAACGCTTTCATGGGAAGAATGAGAAATAATTATAATGTGATGGACCACCATGTTGATGCAGCGCTTGAGCTTGAGTGTTTGGTTGAGGAGGAGGATTTAAGAGAGAATATTGAGTTCAACAGCGAGATAAAGTGCGAGATTCCAGGGTTCGTAAGCCAGGGCTACAGAGCATTGTGGAATGATGGAAGAGACACAGGCAGGAGTAGAGAAAAGGTTATTGTCGACAAAAGGACAATTAAGGGTACATTAAAAATTGCAAAGCTTTTCGCAATAGGGAACAAAGATGATGAAGAGAAGACTCTTAAAGATATTGCAAGGTACCTGCAGAGTATCTTGAAGTATGACCTTGAATTTATTGATGCTATAGCAGAAGAAAAACGTGATGTTAGCGTTATGATCAATTTATATGAAACTGTTGGAAAAGCCATATGCAGGCATCATGCCCTCTTTTATCAGCTTGCAGTGCAGGAAGCAGGGATACCGGCAAAAATGATACCAGGGCAATATGAAGGGCGCCAAAGAGGACATATGTGGGGAAAAGCCAAGCTAAACAGGAAAAGCGCGATTCTGGATTTAACTAATTATGAAAATCCGGTTATAATATCTGAAAGGTTAATAAACTGTTATGAGAAAGCTAAAGCAGGATATGCAAAGAAAGGAATCAATATAACATATATCCCGTGGAACCCGAGAACCTGTTATTACAAATACAGCACAAGGGGTTTGCAATGATTCGCGAGCAGAAGCAAAGTGAATATTCGAATGAGGGCAGCGAATGAGAATGCGAACAATAAGAATAGCTCTTCTTGAGCTTGTCACTGGATGCCTGGAGGAAAGAAATGAGCCTCATTGAAATATTAAAAACTCCTGAAATGCTTGAAGCAGCAAAAAATGTCCATGCAAGGCTTGAAGAAGAACATGAAACCATTAGGAGAATACAACCCTTATGGCTTCCTGCTGTTGAGGAAAGGCTTCTTGGAGAGCGCCTTGCTTGTGTTGCAGGCAAAATAAATGATTTGCTTGACATCCATCCTCAATTGCCAGGTATTGAATATAACCGCTCTTATAGAGAAACTACTTATGATAAAAACCGCAGATGTATATTACTTTGCTATCAAGACATACCTCTTTTAGAAGTTGACGCAGCAATAGCGCATGAGTATTGCCATTACCTTCAGCACCATGTTTCAGGCAGGGCAGAACAATGGGCTTTTCATGCTGAGCTTAAAGAAGGATTTGCAAGGGGCATTGAATTGATTATAGCAAGGCAAACTGCAAAAGAGAAGGGCAATAACCACTTTTCAAAGAAGGCCATTGAGATTGCAGCTAGTGACATGGAGATATTTCTGAAGCAATACAATAACAGGCAGGCAATGCCGGCAGGACAAAAAGCATACTCACTGGGCGTGACAGCGATGCTTGTTGCTGAAAGCATGCACGGAAATATGATTTACAGAAGGCTGATAAAGTCAACCAGGCCTTATCGGCTTTTAGAAGGGTTTTTGTTAGGAGCTGTAACTCCATGAGATGCAGATATAAAATCCGGATTATAAGAAAAATAAAAAGATAAAAAGAAATTAATGCATTGAGAAGTTTTCTCTCAAGAATACCATCATCATCTCATTGCCTGATGTTGTATACACTCTGTATGCATCTGACAGGTATTCCTTCTTAAGAAACAAATCGCCTAATTTGTTAAGCCTGTCCTTGTCGCCTGCTGCTGCAAACGCTTTTTCTGCAAACGGCAAAGCCTCATTCCTCTCTGACTTAACGCACCTGTCTCCAACTTCTATTAATTTCATCCTGTTGCCTAAAAGCTGGAACACTTCAATCGCAGAGTCAAACTTCTCTCTCTTTATGCATTCTTCTCCGACTTTCAAAAGCATGTCCTTGTCATTCAAAAGCTTGTACGCCCTTATTGCGTCAAGCATCTGGCCTTCCCTTAAGCAGGTCTCGCCTGTTTTCCTTAATCTGTCCATATTTTCAGCCATGTGGTAGCAGTCAATTGCATCAGAAAACATCTGCTTTGACCCAAAGTCATCGCCAATCTCAACAAGCTTTTGCTTGTTTCCTGTCTGCACAAATGCCTTTATTGCTTCAGGCACCTTGCCTTTTTTCATGAGCTCTTCGCCGACTGCATTCAAAACACTTACCCTCATGTCATCGCTGAACATTGAAAGGTTAACGTTTTCAACACCTTTCTTCAAAATAATGGGGACCATTTTTTCATAAGTTTCTAAGCCCCTGGCATTAAATTTCTCAACCAATCCTGGCACGGCTTTTTTTATGTGTTCCATGTAAATCATCCTCGCTTTTTATAAATATAATTCTGTTAGATGAGATGAATTGCTTATTTATATAGTTATTGCTTTTTGTCTGGAAATTGAGTACTATTGTGTTATCACTGGAGAATATAACAAAAAGAGATTATTGTAAAGGATGATGGGCGCATTGCGCCCATGCTGTGATGGCTTTGCTTGTGTTTCCATGCTTTGCATGGAAACTTGAGGCTAAATAATCAATGCGTTAAGATTGGCAGGCGTGTAGCCCTATTGCAGCGCAGACTGCATCTGCGTTCGCCCAAATTAAAAGCACTAAAGTGCCGCAAAAGAAGCACTTAAGTGCAAATATTTATAAAGGATTGCACATTATAATCACTAAGGTGATATAATGGAAAATATCTGGACAGCGCTGCCTGCGGCAGAAAGAGACAACTATATCAGATTTCATGAAACAGCATACAAGGATGACCTAAAGCACGCAGAAGACAATGCAATAAAATACCCGAGATGGGCAATCATTTCAGGGTATTATGCAATGCACGATGCAACAAAGCTGTTCCTTGCTAAAAAATTTGCGATAAAAATTAGCAGCCCTGAAATACACGAAAAAGCAATAAAAGCGCTGAAGGATAAAATCCAAGATGAAAAAACAAAGAAAAGATTGCTTGAGATGCTGGAAAAAGCAAAAGAAGCATACTTTAATATCGAGCGCCTTAAAGAGAAAGTACTGCCTGAAATATTGCGCCAGGGCAGGCATGAAAGAGGAAAAACCCAGTATTACAGCGAGGATTATTCTGAAGAAAAAAAAGCAGGCAAGGAAAAGGCAGTTTATTTCCTGGACAAGATTGTAAACCCTTACATACAGCTAATCGAGGGGCTGATGCAATAATGCTCATAGATATTTGCCTCGGGACAAGAACAGCATGGAAGATACTTCTGCTGATGTCTGAAACACCTGGAAAAGGGTTAACACGAAAACAGATAATGGAACAGACAAAAATAGGGAATAAGGTGCTTATTAAATCTATGCTCCTGCTGCAAAAGTCAGATATAATCAGCGGAATAAAGCAAGGGAGGCAGTTTATTTATAAAATGAATATGGCAAATCCAATGACAAATGCAATAATAGGGGTAATTTTCACAGAGAGGCAGCAGCTTAACGCCCCTTACTTTTCAACCGCCATTGTAATACGGGAATTTGTTTATGAGCTTACGAACATAAATCTTGAAAACATGCAAAAAATATTCTTATTTGGCAGCGTGGCAAAGCATACCGCTAACATAAACTCTGATATAGATATTGCAATAATATCAAAAGAAAAAAGCCTGAAAGACGAGCTGCAGATTACAGGAATCTGCGGGAAAATCAAAGAAAGGTTCAAGAGAGAAATACAGCCGCATTATTTTACAGAAGAAGAATTCAAAAAAAAGAATAAGCTTGCCGAAGAAATAATGAAAGACGGCATCAGGCTGTTATAATACAAAATTCAGGCGGAGCCCGCTCCTTTCAAGACACATGCACCTCAACAACATCCTCATCAGCAACTTCATGCTCCAATTTCAATACCTTTTGCCCTGCAAACTTCACTGACTTGCCCCAAATACGGGCAAACCTGAACCTTTTTACAAATCCCCTGTGCAACTTTTCACAAACAATCTTTAATGTTGCGCCTTTTTTCAAAACTATTGGCTCACTCATGTCAGCCGGTTTCCCAACCTCCTTGCAATATACTCTTACAAGCTCCAATCTTTGAAATATAAGCTCTTTCATCTCATCAATCCCTTCTGCTTTCTCAGCTGATATGAATATGTCAGGATTAACAATTACTTTTATCCTTTCTTTTGCAGATTCATCCAATAAATCCGCCTTGTTAACAACAATTATGCCGGGCACATACTTCCTGTTGCCTTCAACAGCATCTATCATTTCTTCAGCAGAAAGATCCTGCCTCATTATGACATCTGCATTGCTTATCTTCAGCTCCCTTAACAATGCGATTGCAGTATCCCTGTCCATTCTTGTGAAAGTGCCTGCCAGGCTGATGCCGCCTGTTGATTTTTTTACAATCTTTATTTCCGGCTTTCTGACATTCATCCTTATTCTTGCATTATACAATTCTGCCCTCATCACATTGAGCTGCTCTGGATGAATAGCATCAACAAGAAGTATTATCAAATCAGCTGATGACGCAGCTGCAATAACTTCCCTCCCTCTTCCTTTTCCTCTTGAAGCCCCTTCAATCAATCCAGGCACATCAAGAACCTGTATCCTTGTTTTCTTGTACTGCAGAATCCCGGGGATTACGTTTAAAGTGGTAAATGCATAAGCTGCTACCTGTGATTTTGCGCTTGACAAGACATTCAATAAAGTGCTTTTGCCTGCTGAAGGAAACCCTATCAAGACAGCTGTTGCATCCCCTGTCTTCCTTACTGCAAATGTGTCAACTGCAAGCTTTGTAGAGGCTTTCTTGTGCTTCTCATCCCTCATTCTTGCAATCTTTGCCTTTAACAATCCGACAGAGTTCTGTGTTCTTTTGTTGTATTTTGTTTTCTTAAGCTCTGCCTCAAGCTCCGCTATCCTGTCATTCAGTTTTAAGTCATTAATGCCCATTGTTCTCTCCTTAGGAGATATTATAATCTGGCTAAATAAAGCTTCCGCTTCTACTGCTTCCTTAAATGGCCCAGCCTTGTCTCAGCGCCGAGATGCACCCTGAAGAAATTCTTAAGCCCCATGTTCCTTGGAATGCCATAATTGCCCTTTTTCCAGTTTTCTTCCCACCAGCAGATACCATTGCCATGCACATCCCTGTGGCTCCTCCTTTCCTGCGGGCATCTTGGGCAGACATGGCGCAAATGCCACTTTGCATTCCTGCTCTTGCCCATTAAAAGCCCGGGCATGGAGAGTAAATCAAGCAGAAGTATGCTTGGTATCTTTTTTGCCATTACATTCCTTACGCACAGGTTATATTTAAATATTCAGGCAACCATGAAGCGAGCAGATTCGCAACCAAAAGGCTTATATATACAGACGTATTACATTTGTAACACAATGGCAATGGAACAAATCCAGGTAAGAATAAGTAAAGGGATTATTGAAAGGGTGGACAGCCTGGTGGAAGCAGGCATTTACGAAACCCGCTCAGACGCAATAAGAGACGGAGTCAGGAAGCTTGTTGTGAGCGATCTTGTAGGAATAATCCCGAATAAAGGGGATACAATTAAGGATTTAAAGGCATTGAGAAAAAAGCTGTCCAAAGGCATGACAAAAGAAAAGCTATTGGCGCTCAACAAGCTCATGGATTAAGTCTTCTGGTTTCCCTGCAATTAAGTGTTTGCCAGCAATCTGAATCTGAAGATAATCTCTCGATACCAATGCTGCGCCCATTCTTTTGCTTATCGCAATATGCAGGCAGTCAAAAAAGCTAAGGGCATAATTTTCTGCATATTCCAGTTTACGTGCGAATTCGTAATCGACTTCTTTTGTTCTTACAAAAATTATTGATTTATTGCCATTAAATGCTTTTTTTGATAATGCAAACAGTTTTTGGTCAAGATTATAAGTGAGTTCTTTCATAACAATAGGCGAGATAATTACCTTTACATTGCTAACATTTGCAGCTGCATTAACAAAAGCTTCTGCCAATAGCCAAAATTTGATTTTACCGCTTTCTTCTTTCTTAAAGAGATTAATCCAAACAGATGTGTCCAGATAATAAAACCTTAAATCATTTTGCATATATTTTTTACAAGCAGGAGGTTAATAAGCTTTATTGCCTGTTTCGAAAATCCTCCAAAAATCCTGAAAGACTTCCGCCAATTCCGGAAATTGTTTATAAAAACCGGAAAAATGAAGCGAATTCTTTTTAAACTAATAAGCACTATACCTTATCATGAAAAGCCACAAACTGCTGAAAAACCCTGAAGCGTGCAGGACATGCGCAAAGTGCTGCAGGATTTTCACGTTTTATGACCATAATGGCGATGGCTTTATAGACAGGATAAGGCTTTTGAAAACAAAGAAGATTAAAGTTGAGGAATCTGACTTTGCAACAAATGAAGGGAAAAGCCTCTTCAGAGTTATACTTAACATTCCCTGCTCTGCGCTTGTTAAAAAGAAAGGAAAGTATTTCTGCAAATTGTTTGGCAATAAAAAAAGACCGCAGATGTGCAATGAGTATCCCTATAATATGACTGACTGGGAAAAAAGGTTTTGCAAGGGTTTGAAGAAATGAAAGAGGCGCTTTATTACAAGAAGCTCAAAGATAATTCTGTCCAGTGCGTTCTATGCCCTCACTTCTGCACTATAAAGGAAAATGAAAGAGGAAAATGCAATGTCAGGGAAAACAACGAAGGAAAGCTTTACTCGCTTGTCTACGGAAAGCCGAATTCAATAGCAATTGACCCTGTTGAGAAAAAGCCATTGAACCATTTCTTTCCAGGCACAATGACATTTTCAATAGGAACAGCCGGCTGCAACTTAAAATGCCATTTCTGCCAGAACTTTGAATTATCACAAAGCAAGCCAGAAGATCTTCCTTTCTATGACATGCCTGCTGAGAAGGTTGTTGAAGAGGCGTTGAAAGCGAAATGCCATTCAATCTCTTACACATATTCAGAGCCGACAATATTCTATGAGTATATGATTGATACTGCTAAAATAGCCAGGAAAAAAGGATTGAAAAACATCTTTGTCACAAACGGCTTTATCAACCCAGAGCCTTTGAAAGAGCTTTGCAAATACATTGATGCTGCGCATGTTGACCTGAAAGGGTTTGATGAAAAAGTATACTCAAAAACATGCGAGGCAAGATTAAAGCCTGTATTGGAAACACTTCAAACATTAAAGAAAAACAATATGTGGTTTGAGGTGATTAACCTTGTGATTCCGGGCATTAATGATGACATGAAAAAGATTAAGGAAATGTGCGATTGGCTTAAGAAAAACATTGGAGAGGACTGCGTATTGCATTTCAGCAGGTTCTTTCCTTGTTATTTAATGAAAGATACCCAGCCAACGCCTGTTGAAACCTTAAACAAAGCAAAAGAAACAGCTGAAAAAGCAGGATTGCATTACATTTATCTGGGAAATATAGCAGAAGAGGAGAATACTTACTGCAAAAAATGCAAAAAATTATTGATAAAAAGATACAGATATGATATTCTCGAGAATAATGTGAAAAATGGGAAGTGCGCTTATTGCAATGAGAAGATTGCAGGCGTGTTCTAGCCTCTCACTTTAACCAAAAGATGGATTGCTGCAAGCCCAAAGCCGATTGCTGCCAATTCTCCTAAAAATAGAAACAATAACGGCGGAAAGAATAATGCAGCATGCGAAGCAGTAAGCTTCCAGCATCTTTTTTTGGAATTAAGGAATACTGAACTGCTGAAAGGCAGGCCGTAAAGAAACAGCAACACAGAAAAAACAAGCAATTGCGCGCCTTTTAATGAAGCAAAGGCAGCAGCCATCAAAAGCCCTAAAAACAAATAATCATAATTAAAGCGCTGTTTTGCAGCATGCTTGAAGATGTTTAGGGCAACTGCCGTAACAATCCCAGAAGCCACCCCCACAACCCCAACCAACGGCGTGGAATGCTTAAACAAAAAATATACTGAAAGCAAAGAAAGAGAAAGCAGCAACAATCTCCTGAAAAGCTTTATCCATTTTCTGCCTGGCCTAAGCTCTTCTTTTGCCATCCATGCAAGCAATAACCCCAGGGGCATGCCTAAAAACACCACTATAGGCAATAAAAACAGGAAGTCCATAATCTATTATACTCCCGCAATATATTTAAAGGTATCTTCAGGATTATTCTTCTATGATTACAACACCATATGAAATATTCAGCATTTTAGTTGTAATAGCTGCAATCGCATACATCTTTTCAGGGTTTGTGCCAAGGAAAGACCCTTACAGCTTCAAGCCTGGCTGGGATGAGATTAAGTTTGCCGCCATGGTTGCAGCCCCTGCTGTAATTGTCCATGAAATGTTTCATAAGTTTACTGCAATGGGTTTTGGCATACCTGCGTTTTTTCAGGCATGGTGGCCGGGCTTAGGCTTAGGTGTATTTTTAAAAGTAGTCGGCTCATCATTTTTAATCATCGCGCCTGGCTTTGTTACAATGCCTGCAATTGCAACGCCGGTGCAAAGCACATTAATAGCATTTGCAGGGCCTTTTGCCAACCTTATAATCTGGCTTGGCACTACGTGGTATTTGAAAAGCAAGAAGACATTCAGGAGAAAAACATTCTTGTTTTTAATGCTTACAAAAAAGATAAACATGTATTTGTTTATTTTTAACATGCTGCCAATACCCGGCTTTGACGGGTTTCATGTAGTGTCAGGATTATGGAAACTGTTTTTCTAGAATTATCTCTTCTTCACAATCTTCTTTGCAACGCGCTTAAGCCCTGAGAAAAAGCCCTTCTTCACCACTTTCTTAACAATTTTCTTTGTCGCTGCCGCTCCAAGCCCCCCTTCCCTACGCTTGGGGGGCTTCACAACCTTCTTCTTAACTGCTTTTTTTGCAGGCGCCTTTTTAACAGCCTTCTTCACAGCTTTCTTAACTACTTTTTTAACAGCTTTCTTTACTGCTTTTTTCACAACATTCTTCTTAACAACCTTCTTCACAGCTTTCTTTACTGCTTTTTTCACAACATTCTTCTTAACAACCTTCTTCACAGCCTTCTTAACTGCTTTTTTCACAACATTCTTCTTAACAACCTTCTTCCTAACAACCCTCCTCTTTGCCATTAATTTGGTAAACTCAACAGCCAATCTTTCTTCCTCTGCCTTTATTTCAACAGAAAGCTCCTCTATCCTTCTTTTAATATTGTCAATTGTCTTCTTGTTGTCCTGCTCAACAAGCAGCTGGCCGCATTCAGGGCAGTGGAAATCCGCTTCCATTGCATCTTCCATTGTCAGCCTTTTGCATTTTTCAGGGCATACATAGAATTTTCCATATTCCTCTTTTGCAAGCTTCTCCATGAACTCTGCAAGCTGCCTTTTTTTCTGCTGGAACAAGGCATCCTCAAGCTTTTTTACGTCAAGTGTCCAGTAATAGATATACCATCCTTTTTTCTTGTCTTTCTTTCTTGTAAAGGTGACGAGATTTACCTTGTGCAGCCTGTAAAGCATGTTCCTTACCTGGTTGACTGTAATGTTCAGCCTGTCTGCAATAGCGAATTCAGAAACATTTTCTTTTCCTCTCAGAAGCGCGACAAGAGGCAGTATGTCTTCTCCTGCAAGGTTGACAACCAAGTCATCTATTTCCCTGTTTGACACTTTTGTGTCAGGAGCAGACTTTTGCATTATCCTTGGAGCTTTTGCAGCGGGAACTTTTAGCACTGGCGTTTGCAGCTTCTTTTTTACCAGCTGCTTTTTAAAAATTGGCTTTTTCACTGGCTTTGCCTTCTTTATAGGAGCCTTAACCGCCTTCTTTGTCGCTGCCGCTCCAATCCTCCCTTCGCTGCGCTTGGGAGATTTAACAGATTTCTTAATAGATTTAGATTTCTTTGCCATGCTGCAGGTATTATTATTGTCAGAGGGGGTATTTAATCTTTTCGCAAAAAATCCAAAGCAGCATATCCGCAAAACAGCTGGTTTAGGGCAAATGTGTGCAAAAACTTATTAAGCAATTAAGCACTAATATATTACAATGGCCAAGAAAGAGGGGATGAGGTGGAATCTTGATGAGATTCTGCCTGCTAAAAAGTTTGATGAATTATGGAAAGAGATTGAGCAGGATATTAGCAAATATGATTTTTTCCTGCCAAAATTCAGCCCTGAGATGGACAGGGATGGCTTTGTTGCTTTTATGAAATTTGACGAGAAAATAATTGAGAAGCTTGCGAGGCTTGGGGGGATGCCTTGCCTATGGGAATCCACAGACCAAAAGTCGCAGGAAGCAAAGCTATTGAAAAGCAAAGCAGAGGACCTTGTATTGAGGTTTAGCAACAAGACAAGGAAAATCAGCCTCTGGCTGCAGGGCAAGGAGATTGATGGATTTGTAAGGCTTGATGACAAGAACGCAGAAAGACTGTTCAAAACACTGCCTGCATTACAGTACGGCATGATGTATTCAAGGAAGCTTGCAAGGCACACGCTTTTGGAAAATGAGGAAAAGATAATAACTGAAAAAGATATGACAGGCGCAGGCGTGCTTGTTGACTTAAGGGAGCTGATTGAGACAGAGTTCTGCTTTAAGTTCAAGCCAAAAGGGAAAAAAGAGAAAATATTCAACAATGCAGCAGAGCTTCTCAAGCATGTCTATTCAAAGAATGCAAATGAAAGAGAGGCTGCGTGCAATTCCTTGCTTGAGAAATACAAGGAAAACATTGACAAATTTTTCATGGTGTATCAGGCAATTGTAAAGGACTGGCGCTATGATTATGAAAGAAGGGGCTATGAAAGCGCAATACAGGTAAGGAACATAGGAAACCATGTGCCTGACAAGGCAATTGAAGTATTATTGGATGTATGCAGGACAAACAGGGATGTGTACCAGAGATATTTCAGGTTCAAAGCAAAAGAGCTTGGCATGAAAAGATTAAGAAGGCATGACATCTATGCGCCTTTAAAAATCGCAAAAGACGAGAAGATAAGCTATGAAGAGTCAAAAAAGCTTGTGCTTTCAACATTTGACGAATTTTCAAAAGGCTTTGGCGAAAAGGCAAGAAGGATAATCAATGACAGGCATATTGACTCGCATCCGCGGCAGAACAAGAGAGGAGGGGCATTCTGCCTTACATTAATGCCTTCAATCGCGCCTTACGTGCTTTTGAATTACACGCACACTGCAAGGGATGTGTCAACAATGGCGCATGAGCTGGGGCATGGGATACATTCATTGTACGCAGCGCACCTGCCAATGGCTGCGCAGCACGCAAACCTCCCATTGTCTGAAACAGCTTCCACATTCGGTGAGATGGTTGTTTTTGAGAAAATGCTTGAAAAGGCAAAAAATGACAAAGTAAGAAAGGCAATGCTTTCAGACAAGATGGCTGACTCGTTTGCAACAATCCTGAGGCAGGCTTATTTTGTGATGTTTGAGAAAAAAGCGCATGAAGCTGTAAGGAAAGGGATTACTGCAGAGCAATTGTCTGGCTTGTATATGGAGATGCTGAAAGAGCAGTTTGGGGATTCTGTTGATATATCTCCCATATATCGGTATGAGTGGGCAAGGATTCCGCATATTGTTGCAACGCCTTTTTACTGCTATGCATACAACTTTGGGGAATTATTGTCAATGGCTTTGTTTGCAAGGTACAAGAAAGAAGGAGTGGGCTTTGTACCTAAGATTGAGAAGGTATTATCCTATGGAGGCTCTGAAGACCCTGACAAGGTTTTAAAAGAGATTGGGGTGGACATGTGCTCAAGAGAGTTCTGGGAAGGCAGTTTTGAGATTGTAAGAGGATGGCAGGAAAAGCTGGAACAATATTGATTCTTTTGACAGAAAAGCTTAAATATACATTGTAATACATAGTATATCATGGAAGCAATATGCGTAAAGCTGGACAAGGGCATAGTGAAAGAGATAAATACAATAGCCAAGGAATTCCATTATTCCACAAGGACTGACTTCATAAGGGAAGCAATAAGAAGCAAGATAGAGGAGCTGCAGAAGAAAAGGGCGCTAAAAAATCTGGAGAAATATTTTGGGGCTTCAAAGCTTAAGACAACAGATAATGAGCATGAAAGAATAAGGGACGAAGTCGCAAAGGAATATGCCAAAAAGTTCGGAGTAAAGCTAGATTAGTTCTTCAGGCTTTTTATGCGGCGCAATATCCTCCAAAAGAAGGAAATGCCTATCCCTTGATATGACTATTGCATTATTATCCCTAGCCACAACTGCATGAAATGCATCCCCCAACGGCACCTTCCTTTCCGCCTTAAGCCTTAACGCTTCATGGAACTGCTCTGTTGTAGTGGCCAGCTTCTGCAATAATTTAGCTGGGATTATACGGAATATCTTTTTTATCTGCTCTATATCATATTGCTTCTTAAGCTCGTCTATAACTATGCCAGAATAGAATATTATATCCCTTTGCTCCACAGATTGATTGAAGAATCGTAATGCCCATTCGCCCAAAGGTCTAAATCTATCTTTCCTATTCTCATAATAATCTCTCCATATTTGAGTATCCACATAATACCTTTCATCCATTTTTTATGCCGCAGATGCTATGCAGAGCTTATATAAAAAGTTTTGTCCGGAAAGTTGTTAATTTTTCCGCCGTCTAATTAATTTTTGCGGTTAATGTGAAAATATTGCAAAAAATAAAGAAGATTTGCATATTTGCCGGAAAAATGACGTATTCGCGCCCTGATAATGAAACCGCAGTTATCTTTTTAAATCCTATTATATTCTACAAATCAGCATGAAACCAGTGAATACAAGGCAGGAGCTAGTAAAGCTTTACATTGATTTTTTCAAAAGCAAGAATCACAAAGAGATTCCAAACTCTGCTTTAATACCGCAGAATGACCCTACTGTATTGTTTACAACAGCAGGCATGCACCCATTGGTTCCTTTTTTATTAGGGCAGAAGCATCCTTTAGGAAAAAGATTGTGCAATGTGCAGAAATGCATAAGGACAACTGACATTGATGAAGTTGGCGATAATTTTCATCTGACATTCTTTGAAATGCTTGGCAACTGGAGCCTTGGCGATTATTTTAAGAATGAATCAATAGAATACTCATTTGAATTCCTTACAAAAACTTTAGGTGTTCCATTGGACATGATTGCAGTAACATGCTTTAAAGGAGACAGGGATGCGCCAGTTGACAGGGAAGCCTCTGAAAAATGGAAGAAATTAGGGGTAAAGGAAGAAAGAATAGCTTTTTTGCCGAAAGAAGACAACTGGTGGAGCCCTCCGGGAACAACAGGCCCCTGCGGCCCTGATACTGAAATATTTTTCTGGGTTGGAAAAGGAAAGCCAAAAGGCAATCCTGAAGTAAACCCAAAAGAATGGGCAGAGATATGGAACAATGTGTTCATGCAATACGAGAAAAAGAAAGACGGAAGCTTTGCAGAGCTGAAGCAAAAGAATGTTGATACAGGAATGGGGGTTGAAAGGACAATTGCAACGCTGAACAGCAATGAGTCTGTATATGACACTGATTCCTTATCACCTTTAATCAAAAAGATTGAAAAGCTTTCAGGCAAATCATATGCAAAAGAAACAAAAAGCATGAGAATCATAGCAGACCACATAAGGGCTTCTGTCATGATTCTTGCAGAGAAAAAGGCGCCAAGCAATGTTGAGCAGGGGTATGTTTTAAGAAGATTGATAAGAAGGGCAATAAGGCATGGAAGATTGATTGGGGTTGAAGGAAAGTTTGTAAAATTAATTGGAGAAGGAGTATTTCCTATATATCCAGATTATAAGCATTTGAAGGAGAATAAGCAGTTTATATTAACAGAGCTTGAAAAAGAAGAGGAAAGGTTCTCAGAAGTTTTGGAAAAGGGAATCAAGTATTTTGACAGGTTAAAGGAAACAATAAAAGGAAAAGTTATTGACGGAAAAACAGCTTTCCTTCTCTATCAGAGCTTTGGATTCCCGATTGAAATGACGCAGGAGCTTGCAAAAGAAAACAATCTTGAGGTTAATGTGATTGAATATGAGGAAGAGCAGGCAAAGCACCGGGAAATAAGCAGGACAGCTACTGAAGGCAAGTTCAAGTCAGGGCTGGCAGACAATTCAGCTGAAACAACACGGCTGCACACTGCGACTCATTTGTTGTTAGCGGCATTAAGGCAGGTTATTGGAACTGATATTGAGCAAAGGGGAAGCAATATTACTGCTGAACGGTTAAGGTTTGATTTTTCGCATGACCAAAAACTAACCCCTGAACAGCTTAAAGAGGTTGAAAAAATAGTAAATACCAACATCCAGAAAGGGCTTGAAGTGCAGAGGGATGAGATGACTGTTGACGAGGCAAAAAAGCAGGGCGCGATTGGCGTGTTTGACCACAAGTACGGCGAGAAGGTTTCTGTTTACAAGGTGTGCGACCCTCATGAAACAGTTTGCATGGAAATATGCACAGGCCCGCATGTCTCAAACACAAAAGAATTAGGCAAATTCAAAATCAAGAAAGAAGAGGCTTCTTCAAAAGGCGTGAGAAGGATTAAGGCTGTGCTGGAATAAATTGCAGTTAAGAATGTGTCTTTTAAATAGCTTTCTCAAAAAACCGGCTTTATGCGGTAGCCGCCCGCAGATCCAACGTAACCTCTTCTTTTCCTTCGCCTATGAACTGGCTTTTCATTTACAGGAGGATGAAGAATTGAATTAACTCTTGCCTTGTTCTCCTGCAATACTTCATGGATTTCTGATACTTCTGCATCGCGAAGCCTGTCCCTTATCGGCGCCAATTCATCAGCTATTTTTTGCACTTCAGCAATAAACTTGTTTATGCGCCTCTCAGCAAGCCTTGCGCCAAAATAAATGCTGGTGCTTGCCATGCCAAAGCCGCCGGTCCACATTGAGAGAGGAGCTGTAATAATTAAAATAGCCCCATAACTTGAAAAAGCTCTTAATTTCTTAGTCCGCTCAAAGAAAGTCTTATCCACAATCCCTTCAACCTCAATGTCATGGATATAGGCAAGGTGGTCTTGCACGCCGCGCAGATAAAAGCGGTTTGCATCAACAGAAACATCCTTTTCTGAATGCACATAATAATTGTCCAAAAGCTGTATATAATCATCTGCAATGCTGTTATATTTTTCCTGCGCTTCATCAGTTGTCAGGCGCTTTGCCTGCTTTACCTGCTTTAGCAGAAAATCAGTGAGAAAAGACAGAGTTCTTGCGCCAATTGCGCTGTTTATCACTATATCTGTTAATTCTGTCTTATCCATATTGCCCCCGTATAATGGCGGTTAGTAACAGAGACTATATAAATGTTCCTTATAAAAAGCGAAAAATGGGGATGCAGGGATTTGAACCCTGATCAGCCGGTCTGGAGCCGGCCGCACTGCCGGGGTATGCTACATCCCCATAGCAAAAAAAGGAGTTAAAAGAAGTATATAACCTTAACGTTTTGCAAACCAGCAGGTTTTCAACGTCAACTTTGCGCGCAAAGTTAACGCTTAATCAGGAACTTCTCAATTTTGGATTTTGCCTTCACTCTTTCAGCCTGGTGCTTCTTTAAGAATGCATTCACTTTCTCAATAAGAATTGCCTTAAGCTCGCCTGTAAGCATCTTGCCGGACTTGTAATCATCATATATCTGCTGAAGCTTTTTATCGTCAGGCTCAAACAGCATGCGCAAATACTGGTATGAAACATCAACATCAGGGTTGCCGCCTTTTTTCCTGTGCTCCTCAATCGTACTCTGCCCGCCTGAAAATGCATATTTATTCACTTTCTTCTTAACCATCTCAGGAGTGTCTGTTGTAAATATAGCCTGCTCAGATGCTGACGAAGCTGACATCTTGCCTTCAACGCCGGACAATGGCGGCAAAAACACGCACTGGATTGATGCAGGCTTGTAATGCCCTAACTTAGGCAGTATATCTCTAGTTAATCTAAAATGCGGGTCCTGGTCAACTGCGTGAGGAATCAAACAAGGAATTTCCTTCTTAGCAAGAACAGACGGCAAAAAAGCAGGAACAGCCTGCATTGCAGTGTAAAAAATAGCGCCTGTATTACTATCATTGCCTAATCCAAACGTTGACTTAACCATTGAAAATGTAATTCTTTTTGAAACCTTGCAAGCCTCTTTGTACATCAAGCCAGCATCCCTTGTGTCAATAAGGAAATGAGTTTTCTTGGGATCAAATCCCAATGCAATCACATCAAGCATGTTCTCATTAAGCCAGTGCTGGGTGTCCTCAAACTTCATGCCTTGCTTAAACAAAAACTTCTCCTCATCAGGAAACTGAAACCAGAGCTCAACATTAAAAGTGTCCTGCAGCCATTTTGTAAAAATCCAAGGCATCAAGTGCCCTAAATGCACAGACCCTGAAGGCGCCCTGCCTGTATACAAAAAGAACTTGTTCCCTTTCTCATACTCATCAAGCAGGAATTTCATGTCGCGATGCGCAAAAAACACTCTCCTGCGAAGCATGAAATGTAAATCAGAAGTATGCTTCTTAATCCTTTCAAGCATTGCATCATTCAGCTTTTCAACGCCAAACTGCTGTACCAGCCTGTCATAATCAATATTGCCTGATACTTCCCAGGGCGTTACCTTGAATCCAGTCATAGTATGATAGCTTACTGCAGAATATATTAATCTTTCTACTCCTTAACTTTTGCCATTTTATTATCACAGATTGCACAAAAGTTGAGGGTGAAAACTTTTGCAGGAGTTTTCTACTCAACCTTAACTTCAACATCAAAGTACTTGGAAACAATTTCCTGTATTCTCTTCAAGTTTGTCTTCTCACGGCCAAACACTTTCCCTTTTTCAACAGTGCCAGAAGTCTTTATCACAACAATATTATCCTCACGCACAATATCTTTCGGCTTTAAAGGAAAGAGTAAATTCTGAACAAACTTAACAGGCTCTGGATTAAATTCAAAAACCTTGATATCCTTCTTGAAAACAGAAGATGCATTCTTAATATTAACACCGCCTTTTCCGATTGCAAGCCCCATCTGCCCCTGCTCAACAACAAAAACTAAAGAATCCCCCTCAGGAAAACAGTCTTTTACAGCAGCACGAGTCAGCTTTTCAAACATGTTGATAAAGCCGATTGTCTTCATATCAAAGCTTACCATTTTTCTAACAGCTCAAAACAGAAACCCCAAAGGGCTTTTTAGACAATAATCCGATTTCCTTGTCAGGAACATCAAGCTGCACAACTGAAGCGCCTGCTATCTTTGCATAATACTCAAGAGACTCCTTAACATCCTTGGGGCAGTTGGATGCAACAAGCACTTTCTTTACCTTGCCCTGCTTTAATTTAGCGATTGTCTCGTTTGTGCCAAACACAACGCCCTTCTGCTTTAATACATCTTTCAGTTCACTGCTCATCTTTGCCCTCCTTCATCTTTGTGACCAGCCCTGGCAGGCCTGTGCCCAACGGAATGGGCTGGTTAACCAGGACATTCTCAACAACTGAGTTTAATTTATCAATTTCCCCGACCATGCTGGCATTTATCAGATGCACAATAGGAGTTTCAAAAGATGCCCTTGCAAGCACGCTTTCCTTTTCACCTGTAATGCCGCTTCTGGTAACTCCCTTGACACTGCCAGTTGTTGTCATAAGATCTCCTACAAACATGATGTGCCTTTCATCAATTTCAAGGCCCTGGTCATGGAGAACTTTTGATATTTCTTTTATAATGGCATTTCTTGCAGCTTCTATGCCGAGCACTTTTGCTGTCTCAAATATATCATTGGAAACAGTTTTAGTAGGATCAACCTGTTCTATTTCAATAACCTTCTTAAGGTTTGAGCCTGTGGGAATAAGTATGATTTCATCGTTTCTCTTGACAGGCAGAACCTGCTTTATACCCTCAATGCCTTTTATGTGCACGTCCTTAATACGCTCTTTTATTGCGTAAAGGCTTGGCAAGGTAAGCTCTTTCATCTTTGGCTTCATTATGAGCATGCCATCCTTCTCAGTAATTTCAACTGTCTTAAGCGCATTCCTGATGGATTTAAGCAGGGCATCTTCCCTTACTTCAATCTCTTTCATTCTTTTCCTGTTCAGCTGCACCTCAATATGCATTTTTACTATGTTGATTGTAATCTCAGCAATGACTTCTGAAAACTTAATCTCCTTGATTAATGCAATAAGCTTTTCAAGTTCCTTGTCATCTTTTGGCTGCTTTTTCAGGTATATTTCCATTATGGGAGTGCTTATGTCCTTTCTTGCATCAAACAGCTCTATCAGCCTTGGAAGGCCAAGCGTGACGTTAGCCTCTGCAACGCCTGCAAAGTGGAATGTCCTTAATGTCATCTGCGTGCCTGGCTCACCGAATGATTCAGCTGTTACTATGCCGATGGCTTCTCCAGGATGAATTTTTGAAGACAAGAAGCGGTGCTCAATGCGCTCCAGGGCCTTTTTCTGCTTTGCCTTGGAAAGCCCAACCTCTGATGCGTATTCCTTAAATGTCTTGAGCATTGGCTCTGGTATTCTTCCCTTGTATTCCTTCATCAGCCCGTCATCTGCACCCATTGTCACTCACTCCCTCTCGTTCCAAGGTCCACTTCGCTCTGCTCGCAGACCATTTAATTCACTCCCTCGACTTCATTAATAATCTTTTTGACATCTATTGTGCCGCCGTCGCTCTTTGAAACATCAACGCCGTCATCACCATAAGTAAACTGCACAATCGCATTATTTGCATCCCTAACTGTAAAATCATATTCAATCTTCAGGTCCTGCATTGCATTTGCCAGCCTCCTGTATAAATATCCTGATTTCGGAGTTCTTAAGGCAGTATCCATAAGAGAGTCCCTTCCTGTCATTGCGTGGAAAAAGAACTCAAACGGATTAAGCCCTTTCTTATAGCTGTGCCTTACAAAGCCATGCGCTGCAGGGCTCAGGTCAAACTGCTTGAACAATGTTAAAGTCCTGTTCTTATACCCTTTGGTAATCCTTTTGCCCCTTAATGCCTGCTGGCCCACTAATGCAGCTGTCTGCGCAAGGTTCAGGATGTTTCCTTTTGCCCCGCACTGCGCCATTATCAGCGATGAATTGCCAGGAACAGCGCTCCTTGCTATAAGCTTTCCAATCTCATTCCTTGCCTCATTGAGCTTCTGCAGGATTGTCCTCTCAAGAGTCTCTTCAATGCTCATTGAAACCCCTGCCTTAAGCTTGTCTGTCTTGAAATCAGCAATCATCTTATCCACTTCTGTTTCTGCATTGTTAAGGTAATCCTTTACCTTGTTTTGGATCTCACCAGGAATGTCTGCATCAGATGTTTTTATTGTCATTCCGCGCTTAAGGAGATAAGCAATGCCAAGCCTGAATATCTTGCCGAATATTTCAACTGCAGTGCGCTCGTCATAAAGCCTGTGGATGTCGCGCAGAAGCGTACCATTTCCTTCACCAACTGTATTGCTGTCGATTATTCCGCTGACAAGGTCGCCGTCCTTAATCACAATAAAGGAGTCTGTCTCACATTTCTTTCCTTCGCATACCTTGTGCTTCCTGCAGTTCTTTGAAAAGCCGATAAAGTTAAAGTCTTTCGGCAGTAATGCGCTGAAAATTTCTTTTCCTGTAACCATTTCCTTGAATTTCCTGAATTTCTCAGAATTGTCCACTCCAACACTCAAAAGCAGCATGACTGCCTCCTGCTTTGGCATTTTTGCGCCCCTTGTCAGGAGATAATTACCAGTAATAGCATCCTCTATGCAGCCAATGACATTAAGCCCGTTCTTCGGGCTCATTATCTGTGTCTGCACTTCCATAAGTATCTCTGCTTCAGCCATTGCCTCGTGTGTCTGCGGAACATGCAGGTTCATTTCATCACCGTCAAAGTCCGCATTGTAAGGATTGCATACAGCTGGGTTAAGCCTGAATGATTTTCCTGGCAAAACCCTCATCCGATGGCACATGATTGACATCCTGTGCAGAGACGGCTGCCTGTTGAATACTGCAATATCCCCGTCAACAATATGCCTTTCAACAATCTGCCCCGGAGTAAGCTCCAACAGAATCTGCTCCTGTGTTTCAGCAGTAATCTTCTTTCTCTTTCCGTCCTCACTGAGAGTATAATTTGCGCCTGGATATTCCTTAGGCCCTCTTTTCACATATGCCTTGATCCATTCAAGGTTCCATTCATTTATTGTTTCCGGAATAGTCAGTTCCATTGCAATTTCTTTTGGTATGCCTACCTCATTCAATCCAATCTTCGGGTCAGGAGAAATAACTGTACGCGCTGCAAAATTAACCCTCTTGCCTGCAAGATTGTGCCTGAACCTTCCTTCCTTGCTCTTTACTCTTTCGCTTAATGTCTTTAAAGGCTGGCCGCTCCTGTGCCTTGCCGGCGGAACCTGTGTTATCTCATTGTCAAAGTAAGTTGTTACATGGTACTGCAGCAAGTCCCATAAATCCTCTATTATGATTTCCGGAGCCCCTGCATTAATATTTTCAAAAAGCCTCTGGTTAATCCTGACTATATCACTGAGCTTATGTGTTAAGTCGTCCTCAGCCCTTTCCCCTGTTTCAAGCGTAATGCTGGGCCTCATTGTTACAGGCGGAATTCCCAACACAGTAAGTATCATCCACTCAGGCCTTGCAAATTCCGGCCTTAAGCCCATAAGAAGGCAGTCCTCATCAGGAACCTTTTCCATCCTTGCCCTTATTTCTATCGGGTTAAGCCTCTTTGTATCCTCGAAGAATGTTGTTGGTTTTTCTATTTTTATTGTTAACTGCTTGGCCTTGCAGTGCGGACACTTCTTGATTGAACGGCACATTATCTTGACAAGCTTTGCCGCTTTTCTGAACGCGTCAACATTGTTTTTCTGCAGATATTTGTCTATCCTGGCAAGCAGCCTCTGCCTTTCTTCTTCAGCAATAAGGACTTTCCCGCATTCGCGGCAGGTGCACTGAAGAAAGTTCATGAGGATCTTTGCATAATTGATATGGATTATAGGCCTTGCAAGCTCGATATATCCGAAATGCCCGTGGCATTCCTTTAGCTTGCCAGCGCAGGTCTTGCATCTTAACCCAGGATCGATAACTCCAAGCCTTATATCCATAAGGCCGCCGTCAACCGGGTATCCTTCCCTGTCATAAAGCTCAGGGGTTACCACCTTTGCTGTTGACATTTTCTTGATCATCTTTGGCGAAAGCATCCCAAAGGTAATCTTATCAATCCGTTTGTATGATACGTACATTTTTTCTCCTAGTATTTGCTCTTTAAGTGTACTTTTGGATATATTCCAAGCGATTTTAATTCATCAAGCAGCAGCTTGAAAGCATAGCTTAATTCAACTGATGACACGTCGACATTCGTGCCGCATTTTGTGCAGTAGGCCTTGCTTTTCATGTTGTCATAAACAGCCAGCATGCCGCAGCTTTCGCATATATACACAACCGCCCTGTCTGAATCAAACCTTTCTTTGAGCAATAATGATGCGCCGTGGGCTACAAAACAGTCCTTCTCCATTTCACCAAGCCTTAGTCCGCCGCCCTTGCTTCTTCCCTCAATAGGCTGCCTTGTAAGAAGCTGGATTCTTCCTGAGGCTCTTGCGTGCAATTTATTCGCAACCATATGCTTCAGCTTCATGTAATACATATTTCCGATAAAGATTACTGCATTGAATGCCTCTCCTGTTATGCCGTTGTACATTTTCTCAGTGCCGTTTTCCCTAAAGCCCATATCAAGCAGCATATTTCTCAGGTCGCTTTCGCTTTCTGCTGAGAACGTGCTTCCGTCAATGTACCTGCCTGCCAAAGCGCCTGCTTTGCCGCCTATGATTTCTATTAAGTGCGATATTGTCATCCTGGATGGAAGGCTGTGCGGAGAGAAAATAATGTCAGGAGTTACTCCGGATGTTGTAAACGGCATGTCTGTCTGCGGCACTATCCTTCCAATAACCCCTTTCTGGCCGTGCCTTGACGCAAACTTGTCTCCGATTTCCGGTATTCTCAAATCCCTAAGCCTTACCTGGATAAGCTTGTTGCCTTCCTCATTCTCTGTGACAGCAACAAAATCAACAATTCCATGCTCTCCCTGCTTGACAGTAAGGGAGCTTTCCCTTCTCATGTTAGCAGCAATACTGAACTCCTCGAGCTCGCCAAGGAACCTCGGAGGAGATGTTTTTCCGATTACAACTTCATGTTCATGAAGCTTTGCTTCAGGATAAACAATGCCGTCATCTTCAAGGTACCTGTAATCCTCTTCTGTCTTATACCCTTTAACATCTTTGTCAGGCACGCCTATTTCATCAACAAGCCCGCCCTGGTACCTGAGTTCTTCAACAACATAAGGCCTGAAGTAGGATGAGCGGGCAACGCCCCTTTCAACAGAGCCCTTGTTAAGGATTATTGCGTCCTGCATGTTATAGCCGTCGTAGCTCATTACAGCAATTGTAAGATTATGCCCAGAAGGGTGTTTTTCATAATGGATAATATCGTGCATGAACGATCTTACGATGGGCCTCTGCGGATAATGCAGAATGCTTACATCAGTGTCTATCCTAAGCAGGAAGTTTGATGCATACATCCCAAGGCTTTGTTTCTGGGTTTTTGAACCCCTGTTAAGCCTGGATGACTGCCCGAAATTTGCATAAGGAACAAGCGATGTTATCATGCCCAGGATCACAATCGGGCTTATTTCCATATGCGTATGCTCTTTTGTGAGATATTTCTCATTAAGCGCAACATATGCCTCTTCTTCTTCTCCTGCGTCAAGATATTCGATAACCCCTTCCTTGACAAGCGCATCCCAGTTCATTTCATTGGCCTTTAGCTTTTTTATGTGCTCTTCAGTAAGCCTTAGGACGCCGTTATCCACTATGATTAGCGGGCGCCTTGCCCTGCCTGTGATTGTATTCAGGACAACCTCATTGAAATCCCTTTCATACGATACATTAAGCGCAGCAGGCAGCTTGCCTTTTCTTCTTTCTTCCCTTACTGCCCTTACAAATTCCCTGGCATTGTCCACCATGCCTACATACTTTTCGTCTATATATACATCAACCATTTTATGCTACCTTTTTCAGGCCAACAGCCTCCAGACTCTTCTTTAGCTTGTCTTCCTGAACATCTTCCTGTGTAATCTCGCAAAGCATTGCCATATTTTTCCTGAGACCAATAGGCGTTCCTTCAGGGGTTTCTATTGGGCACAGCCTGCCCCAGTGAGTGCAGTGCAGCTCCCTTGCCTCAAAGTTTTCCTGCGTTGCCGAGAGCAGTGAAACAACCCTTGTAAGATGGGAGTTTGTGGCAATGAAATTTATCCTGTCAAGGTTCTGGCTTATTCCTTTTCTTCCGCCAACCCATGTGCCTGTTGCCATCGCGCTCTTTATTCTTGAGGTAAGAAGCTTGTCCCTGATAATTGTCTTGACAGACTGGAACTTCCCTCTTTTTACCAGCCTCTGGAAATTATAAAGTATGTCATTCACAAGGACTTTCATGTTTACCCTCATAAGCTCAGCCATCAAATCGCCTGAAAGCTTGAGTTTCTTGTTCTTGTAATGGTCCTTGTCAGCAGGAGCTGCTCCGTCTTTTGAAATCATGAGGAATTTTTTCACCAGCTTGCAAAGGTTGTAGGCTTTCAGGGCCCTGTCTTTTTGTGTTACGCCAATATGCGGAAGCAGGAACTGGTCAAGCTGTTCCAGGGCTTTGTCGCTCTTGCTTTCCTTTGGCTGGACATTGATGTTGCCTTTTGCAGCAAGCGCATTCAATGCATCCTCAGACGTGCGCACCTCGCTAAGGTCATGCAGGTTGATGTAAACCTCATCATACATTTTTTCATCACAGATAAACTGCATTATGTCCTGGTCTTTCACAAGGCCCAGTGCCTTGATTACATACATGACTGGAACTCTCTTGAATCTTGTAAATGAAATGTATATAATGCCGTCCCTCATCTGCTCTATCACGTGCGGAATGTTATAAGATTCCTTATGCGAGAATATTTTTGCAGTAAACTTGCTCGGCCCTGTACTCTCCTGCACAAACATCTTGTTTGGCACAAGGTCTTCAACTGTAATCAAGGCTCTTTCATTTCCGTTAAGCACAAAATATCCGCCAGGGTCGTCAGGGTCTTCCCCTCTTTTTATAAGCTCTTCCCTGCCAAGCCCTGCAAGATTGCAAAACTTTGACTTGAGCATGACAGGCAGCTTTCCAATCGGCGTCTGGAATGATTCCCTCTGCACGCCGTCAATGTGCACTGTAACATCAAGAAACATCGGCGCAGAATATGTAAGCTGCCTAAGCCTTGCTTCCATTGGATAAATATCTTTTCTTGAGCCGTCTGCCTCCACTATCTTCGGCTTCTCAATCCTTATGTTGTCAAACCTGATCCTGAAATCATTCACATCAGGCGGGATAACTGTAGGCACAATATCGCCAACTTCCTTAACAATCTTTGGTATTTCCTTTTCAATGAAGTTGTTGAAAGAGATTCTATTGTACTCAATAAGCGAATGGTCTTCAAAATACTTTTTTATCAATACATTTCCATCAAGCATTTATGACCACCCTATAAAAATTTGTTTTCCCTACAATAGGGCTTATCCTTTCTATTTTTATTACGTCGCCCGGCTTTGCATCAAAATCTTTTATTGCCTGGTCTGATTTTGCGATTTTAGGAAGCTGGCGCAGGGCAATATTAAACTGCTCAAGAATTTTCTGCGCTTCCTCTTCACTAAGCTTTGTGTGCTTCGGCACAAGCTTGTGCATTTGAATCTCAAACTTTTCAGTCATTTTTATCTTTTTCCTTTGCCGCCTGTTCCATCTTACTTCGCTCAATGGACCGGACGGGAGTAGGGACTTCATCCCTTCCCATCCGCCAATTTCATGGACCGGACGGGATTCGAACCCGCGACCACCTGATATCTTCCAAGCCTGGTAAAAGTTACACCGCGATTGCTCAGGTGCGCTACCAGGCTGCGCTACCGGTCCATAAGGGCTTCGCCCTTATCAACCCCAGTGGGTATCTCGCTTTGCTTGAACCCACATTGCGCACCCACATTCTGGTGCGCAGGGCTTTTTTACGCCCTGGCCGATGCAGGAACTTGCGTTCCTTATCGTCCACGACGCTTTCAGCGCCCTGGCCGAGATTTGAACTCGGGTCGCAACCGTGACAGGGTTGTATGATAGACCGGGCTACACTACCAGGGCATACATCCTACCAGAGGAGCTATTTTGTAGTGCATAGTACCTACTGATAGAAATATTCCCGTCATTTTCAATTTGAGAAGTCTCCTTATATATAAATCTTTCGGTTTTTCGTAATTATTCAGTTTTCTGAAGCGTTCTAAGGATATTGTAATTTAGATGCATAAAGTTTATATACTTAATATGTATATTATACATATTAAGAAAAGGAGAGTGATTATATGAGGAAAATACAAACAATCGCTACGAACG